>NZ_JBEPKA010000010.1:0-134594 GCF_040496015.1 Agromyces litoreus | reverse complement strand
CCCACTCGCCGCCGGCGGAGAAGCCCTGCAGGATGCGGAGCGTGATGAGCAGGATCGGTGCCGCGATGCCGATCGCGGCGTACGTGGGCAGGAAGCCGATGAGCGACGTCGACAGGCCCATGAGGATGAGCGTGAAGACGAGCATCCGCTTGCGGCCGAGCTTGTCGCCGAGCCAGCCGGCGACCACCGCGCCGAGCGGGCGGAACAGGAACGAGATGCCGATCGTCGCGAAGGCCAGCACCTGGGCGAGCGTCGCGTTGGATTCGGCGAGGGGGGCGAGGAAGAGCGGCGCGAGCACCAGGCCGGCGGCCTGCGCGTAGATGAAGAAGTCGTACCACTCGATCGACGTGCCCACGAGCGTCCCGGCGAGGACCTTGCGCTCCTCGCTGGTCATGCGCCCGGTGCGCGTCGGATCCTGGACGGTTGCAGTCATGCGAACTCCGTTGTTCTGTGCAGGGTGTGACGGGGGTGCGGCGCGGGGGTGGTGCGCCGGTACAGAATTCCCGACCGATCGTTCGGTTGGAAATCCGAACCTAGCGCATGAACGGCGTCGAACGGAAGGGGCCGTGCGACGAACGGTCGTCGGAACGCGACGAACGGTCGACGCCCGGCGGCGTTCGCTCCCGCCGCGTCGCGACCCGCCGCGTCGCGACCCGGCGGGCCGCGGCCGCCGGGTCGCGGCGTAGTCTGATCGCATGCCGACGCCCGACTTCATCCTCGAACTCCGTCGGCACGTGGGCACCGAGCCGCTCCCGCTCGTCGGCGTGACCGCGGTCATCCTCCGCGAGGGGCGCGTGCTGCTCGGCCGCCGCTCCGACACGGGCGCGCTCACGCCCATCACCGGCATCGTCGACCCGGGCGAGGAACCGGCGGTCGCGGCCGCGCGCGAGGCGATGGAGGAGGCCGGGGTCGCCATCGGCGTCGAGCGGCTGGCCGGGGTGCACCAGGTGCCCCGGGTCACGTACGCGAACGGCGACCGGGCCGACTACCTCGACCTCACGTTCCGGTGCCGCTGGATCGAGGGCGAGCCGGCACCCGTGGACGGCGAGATGACCGACCTCGGATGGCACGACCCCGGCGACCTCGGCGAGGTGGCCGACGAGCACCGGCGGCGCATCGAGGCCGCGCTCGCGGTCGGCGACGGTCCGGCCGCGTTCGAGGGCGGCGTCGAGCCGGCCTGACCCGACCGCCGCCCGCGTCGGCCGGGATCAGCCGTCGAGCGCGAGCAGGCCGGCCCCGACCAGCGGGGCGTCGTCGCCGAGCTCCGCGGGGACCACTCGCACCTCGTGCGCGGCGGGGAGCAGCGCGGCGCCGTGGGCGGCGGCCTCCACGAGCGAGAGGTAGTCCTCGGAGACGCGGGAGAACCCGCCGCCGATCGCCACCGTCGTCACGTCGAGCAGCGCGGCGAAGGAGGCGATCGCCTGGCCGACCGCGGTGGCCGAGCGACGCACGGCCCGACGCGCCACGGGGTCGCCCTCGCGCGCCGCCATGGCCAGGGCGAGTCCGTCGACGCCCTCCCAGCCGTGCGCGTTCGCCCATCGCACGGTCGCTGGGCCCGACGCCACGGCCTCGACGGTCGCCTGGACCGGCAGGTCGGGATCGGGCCGGCGCACCCACGCCTGTCCGACGTGGCCGGCGTTGCCGGTCTCGCCCCGCACGACGCGGCCGTCGAGGACGAGGCCGCCCCCGATCCCCGTCGACACGACCATCGCGATGCCGTTGCGCACGCCGCGCAGGGCGCCGAACCGCGCCTCGGCGAGCGTGATGCACGTGCCGTCGAGCGCGACCCGCACGGGTGCGCCGCCGGCGAAGCGCTCGACGGCGGGGACGAGCGGCAGGTCGCGGATGCCCGGCATGTTCAGCGGCGACACGTGCGTACCGTCGCCGCGCAGCGGACCCGCGGTTCCGATGCCGACCCCCACCAGCCGGGCGCCGGGCGCGAGCGACGCGACCGCCTCCTCGCACACCGACGCGATCGCGCTCGCGAACGTGTCCGGGGTCTGGCCGGCACCGGTCGGTGCCCGATGCCGGCTGCCGGGGACGAGCTCGCCTCGGGCGTCGACCAGCGCGGCGTCGACCTTCGTGCCGCCGATGTCGACGGCGAGGGCGACATCCGTCATCGATCCGTCTTCGCGCATGCCTCGATCCTGCCCGATCCGGCCGGGCTTCGGCGACCGCGAACCGATCGCTCAGCGAAGGTCGAGTCGCATGAGCACCCGGGGGAACCCGTTCAGCACCGAGCTCGTCTCGCCGGCGAGCGTGAACCCGGCGCGCTCGAACACCGAGCGCGTGCCGACGTACGCCATGGTGAGGTCGACCTTCTCCCCGCGGCTGTCGACGGGGTAGGCCTCGACCACGGGGGCGCCGCGCTCGCGCGCGAAGTCGACGGCTCCCGCGACGAGGTGGTGCACGATGCCCTCCCCGCGGTGCCCGGGACGCACCCGGAGGCACCACAGCGCCCACGCGTCGAGTTCGTCGACGTGGGGGATCCGCCGGTTCGTCGCGAAGGACGTGTCGGCGCGCGGATGGATCGCCGCCCAGCCGACGGGGTCGTCGCCGTCGTACGCCAGCACCCCGGGCGGCGGCTCCTGCCCGCACAGCTCGCGCACGCGCTCGCCGCGTGCGGGGCCGCGCAGGGCGCGATTCTCGGCCGACGAGCGGAGCCGGTAGCTCAGGCAGAAGCACACCGTGGCGTCCGGCCGCGTCGGGCCGAGGACGGCGGCGACATCCTCGAACACGGAGGCCGACCGCACGACGATGCTCATGCCGCCGCCTCGGCGGCCGCCGCGCCGCGGAGTGCCGACCCCATCTCGCGGACGAGCCGCTCGAGGATCGGACGCGGCGTCGCGAAGATCAACCGCGCGGCACCGGCGCCGACGTCGCCGCACATCCGCCCGTCGGTGAGCGCGACGCCGGCCTCGCGGGCGAACCAGCCCGCCGGGTCGGGGCCGGCGTGCGTGCCGGCGAGGTCGAGCCATCCGACGTACGTGCCCTCGGGTGCCGTCATGCGCACCCCGGGCAGTTCCTCCGCCACGAGGTCGAGCAGCCGGTCGCGATTGCCCTGGAGGTACGGCACGACGTCGTCGAGCCAGCGGTCGTCGGCGCCGTAGGCGGCGATCGTCGCGACCGCGCCCAGGTTGCTCGTCCCGTGACCGGCGAAGGGCCCGATGCGCTCCCAGGTCGCGCGGTCGCGATCGCTCGTGAGGACGAGCTGGGCGCACTTCAGGCCGGGCAGGTTCCACGCCTTCGACGCGCTGATCGCGGTGATCGAGTGTTCGGCGGCGGCCTCCGAGACGGTGGCGTACGGAACGTGACGCGCGCCCTCGTAGACGAGCGGCGCCCAGATCTCGTCGGCGAACACGCGGCCGCCGTTGCGCTCGACGAGCTCGGCGACCTCGGCCAGCTCCTCACGCGTGAACACCCGGCCGACCGGGTTGTACGGGTTGCAGAGCAGCAGGAGCTGCCCGCCGTCGTCGAACGCGCGCTGGAGCGCGTCGAGGTCGAAGCGGTGGCGACCGTCGGCGCCGACGGCGAGCGGGACCTCGATCACCTCGCGACCGCGCATGGGCGGCACCATGAGGAACGGCATGTACGCCGGCGTGGGCACGATGACCTTGGTGCCCGGGGCGGCGAGGTGTGCCATCGCGAGCTCGAGCGCGGTGATGACGTCGGGGACGGGCCGGACGTCCTCTGGCGCGACGCGCCATCCGGAACGCCGTCCCAGGTAGGCGGCCGTGGTCTCCGACAGCTCGGCACGCAGGCGTGCGGGCATGTAGCCGAACCCGCCCTCGTCGACGGCCTGGTGCAGCGCCGCCGTGATGCGAGGGTCGATGCCGAAGTCCATCTCGGCGACGAACGCGCCGATCGTGTCGGGGTCGGACCACTTGGTCGCGCCCGTGGCGCGCAGCTGGTCGATCGTCGTCGCGTCCACGCGCTCGGCGAAGCGGCTCACTCGGTCGGCTCCTCTCGTCGGTCGGCGTCCGGCGGCCACGCTACCTCGAAGCGTTCGAAGACGACGTCGAGGCCCTCGTGCCAGTCGATCCCGATCTCCGGGCAGATCCGCTGCCAGTAGCGACGATGGTTGTCCCGCCAGGAGTCGAGCGTGCGGTCGTCTTCGCCCTCGTCGGAGGCGAACGCGGCGTCGACGCTCGAGAACGGCCCGATCCGCAGCTCGGTGCTCCGCAGGATCACGCGAGGCCGGCCGGCCGAATCGCAGGCGATCCAGTGGCTCCCGATGCGCGGCAGCGCCTGGCCCTCGTCCCGGAACTCGGCGACCAGCGAAGCGGTGGCGCGTTTCGTGCCGTCGAGCACCAGCCCGAGCAGTTCGTCGGTGAGGGCGGGGTGGTCGCCGAACACCTCGACGCTCGGCGGTTCCGGGTCGAGCGCCCGATCCGGTCGCTCGGCGCGGTACTCCTCCCACAGCGCGGCGGCCGCGGATCGGTCGACGGGTGCGTTCCCGGCGGTCATGGTGCTTCCTTTCTCCGGGGTCACCGGTTGGGGTCGGTTGCCGCGCCGTCGAGCCAGAGGGTGTCGGTCGCGTCGCGGTGCACGCCGTCGCTGTCGACGTGCTTCGTGCTGATCCCAGGACCCTTGGTGATGACGTGGACCAGGGCCATCGCGTGCCCGCGGCCGAGTCCGTAGTCGTCGGCGAGCCACTGCACGATGGGCGTCGCCTTGGTGCCGGGGCCGAAGCCCCGTTCCCCGGCGAGTGCGATGAACTGACGGGGCGTGAGCCCGGTCTTCGCCTCGATGTTGTCGAGGTAGGCCTGGAACGACATGGCGTCTCCTTGCGGTTCGGATCGGTTCGGATCGGGCCGGCGTGCCGGGTCGCCCCGCCACGGCGGGACGGATGCCGCGGCGTGCGGCGTGCACCCCTGCACAGCATCCTCCGGACCACCCCCATTCCGGAACCGTCGGGACCCCTGTCCGGGCGCGCGACCGTAACCGGGCGGCTCGGTGCGCACCCCGAGGCCGTCGAACGCGTGGCCGGGTATGGTCCGCACCATGCGCCCGAACGCCGCCGTCCGCGTTGCGACGGCCACCCTGACCGCCCTGGTCCTCGCCGCCTGCTCGACCACGGCGGGAACGGCTCCGTCGGCGACCCCGCCGGCGTCCCCGGCCGGTGCCGCCGTCGCGGAACCGGTGCCGTCCGGATCCCTCGACTGCGATGACGTGGTGCCGGCCGAGGTCGTCGCCGCGGCGCTGCAGGGGTCTGCCGCCGCGCCGGCCGCGCCCGTCCGCGCGACGCAGGATTCGGCCGCGCTCGAGGCCGTCCTGCTCGAGGGCGTGGGAGGGCTGGCCTGCTCCTGGCGCGTCGGCGCCGGCATGCCCGAGTCCGCCGCCCCCGGCGACTGGGCCTACCTGCGCATCGCGGTGCTGCCCGGCGCCGCCGACGACTGGGTGCCGCTCGCCACGTACGGCCCTGACCCGTCGCCGGACGTGCGTCGGATCGGCGACGTCGACGCGTCGTTCGAGGCCGGTGACCTCGGCTGGACGTACTCGGCGCCGGCCGGCGACGACTGGGTGCTCGTCGAGCTCCGCGCGGCCGGGCTCGCGGCGGACGGCGGGCGCTACGACGGCGTCGGCGCGGATCGGGTCATCGAGTCGCTCGACGCAGCGGCCCTCGCGGCGTTCACGGCCATCGCCGCCGCGGGGGAGGACCACGTCATCGAGTCGGGCGCGGGCGCGGGCGACGGCCGCCCCGAGTGCCGAGGCGGACTGGCGCCGCAGGGTCTCGCGTCGGCGGCGGAGGCCACGGTCGACGACGTGGTCGTGAGCCGGCCGACGGCGCCCGCGACCTCGTTCGCCGAGGCCGTCGCGCTGCGCGCCGGCGTGTTCACCTGCACGGTCTCGACCGGGACGGGGTTCGACGACCGGGTCACGACCGCCCGCGGCTTCGACGCGCTCGTCGACCGGTTCGCGGCGCCCGACGCCGACGTCGCCTTCTCGCCGATCGAGATGGCCGACGTCCCGGCGGACCATCCGGTCTCGGCCTGGCTCGAGGACCACGTCGACAAGGCGGGCCGCAGCGCCGTCCTCGCCGTTCCCGGCTCGCTGTACTGGATCGAGGGACCGCACGCCGAGGCCGTCGCGCGGGCGATCGTCGCGCAGACCTGGTGACCCGTGGATGTGGCAGGGTGACCGGGTGACCCTGGCGACGCTCGAGGCATCCGGTTCGACCTTCACGCTCCGCCGCGCCGTGGCGGCCGATCTCGACGGGCTCGTCGCCCTCATCGCCGCGGACGCGCTGCGGGCCGCCGAGTTCGGGTCCACCGAGGCCGACCTCGCCGGGTACCGGAACGCGTTCGCCGCCATCGACGGCGACCCCGCCCAGCTGCTCGTCGCCGTGGACGACGCGCACGGCCGGCTGGTCGGCACGATGCAGCTCACGTTGATCCCCGGCCTCTCACGGGGCGGAGCCACGCGCATGCAGGTAGAGGCCGTCCGCGTCGCGGAGTCCGCGCGAGGGCTGGGCGTCGGCACGGCGATGCTCGAGTGGGCGATCGCGCATGCCCGGCAGCGCGGCGCTCGGCTCGTGCAGCTGACCTCCGACGCCCGGCGCGAGGACGCGCACCGGTTCTACGAGCGGCTCGGCTTCGCCGCCACGCACGTCGGCTTCAAGCAGTACCTCGATCGACCCGCGCCGCGGTCCGGCCCGCAGGGCTGAGGGAGGTGCCCTCATCCGGGGGGCACCGACGCCACGCGGGCGGCGATACCATCGCCCCAGATCGCGGCCCGGCCGCCGCGGCGCACGGCGGAGCCGGTCGCCCTCTGGGGGAGGGGTCATGGCACGCCTGTTCAGCTCCATCCGCACCGCCGTCCAAGGGCCGGAGATCCTGGAACTCCGGATCCACGGGGTCAAGAACTCCCCGCCGGCCCAGATGCTCGGCGCCGCGCCCGAGCAGGTGCGGCGGCGCACCGGAGACGAGCTCGGCTCGTTCTGGCGACGCGACGACGACCATCCACAGGACGGCATCCAGAGCGTCGAGGCGTTCTCCTGGGGCGCCCAGGCGCGCGCCGGCGGTGGCGCGCTGGCCGTGATCGGCCGCGCTGCGGTGCACGTGGGATGGTTCCTGCTGCTGCCCTACGCCTTGGCGAACCTCGCGTACTGGACGCGGCGCATCGACGCCCAGGAGAGCGCGGGCGCGAAGAAGTGGAACGGTTCGGCCGGCGCGGCGACCGTCCGGGTCTTCGGACTGGTGCTCACGCTGATCACCGTCGCAGCGTTCTGCTCGGTCGCGATCGACCTCGTCGCCATCCAGTGCTTCCGGGACGGCGCGCACGTCTGCGCCGCGCTGCCCGGATGGTTCGACGCGCTCCTCGGCCTCGAGCGCGACAGTCGTGCCGCGCTCTTCGGCCTGCTGCCGGTCGCCGCGATGCTGGTGCTCTACCTCATCGGACGGCGCGGCCGGGTGCGCTTCGAGGAACGGCTCAAGACCTTCGGCGCCGGGCTCGGCGATCCGCCGCCGGAGGCGGGCCGGCCCCTGTTGGCGACGCGCGGATTCTGGTCGGTGGCACGCGTCGGGCCGACCTCGGAACGGCTGCACCTGGCCGCCTCGATCCTGCTCGTGCTCATCCTCCTCGCGATCGACGACGTCTGCGCGTCGAAGGGCACCGAGTGCTTTCCGGGCGGGATCACGACGCTGGACCTCGACTGGGCCGGCATCATCGCGGACCACCCCGTTCCGGCGGTCGTCGGCATCGCGGGCATGCTCCTGATGGCGGGCATCGTCGTGCTGATCATCCTCGCCTCGCACGTGAGCAGCAGCCGCGAGACCGTCGTGAAGCGGGCACTGGCCCTCGTCGCGCTCGTGGCATCCATCGCGGGCTATGCCGGCTGGCTGATCTGGACCGCCGCCCGCGAGCCGACCGGAGAGCAGGGAGGGACGCACTTCGTGGGCCTGATCGCCACGCCGATCATCCTGATCGTCCTCGCCCTCTTCCTCGCCCTCGCCGGGGTCGGCTGGAAGTCCCGGTCGCGGACCCGCCGGGCGATCAGCGCCGTCCTGCTCGTGGTCGGCGGGGCGATGCTGCTCGCCAGTCACCACCCGCGCGTCGAGGCGTGGTGGGCGATCGGCGTCGCCGTCGCGAGCATCCTCGTGCACCTCGCCGTCTCATGGTCCACGCCCGGCACGCATCGACGGCAGGCCTGGCGCGGACAGGGCGCCGCCGTCGCGATGCTCCTCGCGCTCTTCGCCGCGATGGCGCTGTCGAGCCTGCTCGTCCTCGGGGTCGCGTCGTGGCTCGGCACGTCCACCGACTCGCCGGCCACCAGCGGGATCTTCCGGGAGCCCGCCGTGGGTCCCACTCCCGCCGAATGGGACATCCCGGACGCCTACGAGCGCTTCGCCGTGGTGCTGACCGTGATCGTCGTGCTCATGATCATCGTCCTGCTCGCCGCGGTGGGATGGAACTTCCGACGCTTCGTGCGGTTCTCGCTCCCGCCGCTCGAGCAGGGCCGCGGTTCGTCGGCGGCTCCCGTGCGCACCGGCGACACCGGCTCCGACGACGAGGTGCAGTCCGCGACGCGGCTCGGCGGCGTCGTGGTCCCGGACCCCGAGGAGTATCCCGAGCGACTGGCGCATCCGACGGGCCGGGTGCGGCGCCGCGCCGAGGTCCGCCGCAGCTCCCAGCTCCTGCACCGGGGCGAGCCGCTCTTCGGATGGCTCGCCGTCCTCGCCGCCGTCGGCTTCCTCAGCCTGTCGTCGGCGGCGGTGTACGAGTGGTGCCACCGGCTCGCCAGCCTGATCGACCCGGCCCTGCCCGGCGTGCTCCGGTCCGCGTCGGTCACGGTGCTGGCGGGGGTCGCGGTCGCGGCCGTGGCCGCGGTGGTCGTGCACGCCACCGCGAGCAGCGAGCGCCCGCTCGGCGTGTTCTGGGACGTCGTGTCGTTCTTCCCGCGTGCGGGTCACCCGTTCGCACCGCCCTGCTACGGCGAGCGGGTCGTCCCGGAGCTCTCGACGCGGATCCAGGGCTGGCTCGACGAGGCGGATGCCGGCCGGGATCGTGGCGTCATCCTCTCGGCGCACTCGATGGGCTCGACGATCGCGGCGGCGACCATCCTCGCGCTCCGGGGCGAGTCGTTGACGGAGGGGCCGATGGCCGGCACCGAGGTGGTCGACCGGGTCGCGCTGCTGTCGTACGGGAGCCAGCTGCGCGGCTACTTCAGCCGCTTCTTCCCATCCGTCTTCGGTCCCGAGGCCCTCGGGGTTCCCGGCGCGTTCGGGCCGTCGCTGTGGGCGTCGGACCCGTGGAGCAGGCAGGTCCTCCGCGAGTTCGCGGGTCCGGTGCCCGAGCCGGCGCAGGGTGCGGACCTCACCCTGACGGGCATCCTCGGGGCATCCGGACGCGACGTCCCGCGCTGGCGCAACCTGTGGCGCCGCACCGACTTCCTCGGATTCCCGGTCTACGGATACCGCGGCGACGGCAACCCGGTCGATCGGGGGGCCACCGAGACCGCACCAGGGCGGTACCTGTGGAGCGTCGCGACGCACGACGCCCCGGACTACTTCGGCACTCCGCAGTACGCGGTGGCGCGCGACGAACTCGTGCGCGCGCTCGGCGGGCGGTCCTGAACACGCCGAGGGCCGGACGCGGAACCCGCGCCCGGCCCGACGTGAGCGCGCCTCAGCCCGCGAGCATCTCGGCGAGACTCTCGCGCACGATCGCGAGCCCGTGGCGCAGCTCGTCCTCGGTGATCGTGAGTGCCGGCAGGAACTTCAGGACCTCGTCGTGGGCGCCGGAGGTCTCGATGATGAGACCCCGGGCGAACGCGGCCTTCGAGATGCGGCCCGCGAGCGCGCGGTCGGCGTCGCACGCGATGCCGTACATGAGGCCGCGGCCGCGGACCACGAAGCCGAGCTCCGGGTACTCGTCCGCGATCCGCTCGAGCTCGGCGCGCAGCAGCGCCGACTTCGCGGCGACGCCCTCGGTGAAGGCGGAGTCGGCCCAGTACGTCTCGAGCGCGACGCGCGCGGAGACGAAGGCGAGGTTGTTGCCGCGGAAGGTGCCCGTGTGCGCGCCGGGCTTCCAGACATCCACCTCGGGGCGCAGCAGCACGAGCGACATGGGCAGGCCCGAGCCCGAGATCGACTTCGACACGGTCACGATGTCGGGGACGATGCCCGACTCCTCGAAGGCGAAGAACGCGCCGGTGCGGCCGACCCCGGCCTGGATCTCGTCGAGGACGAGCAGGATGCCGCGCTCGGCGGTGATCCGGCGCAGGCGCTGGAGCCACGCGGGGCTCGCGACGTTGATGCCGCCCTCGCCCTGCACGGCCTCCACGATCACCGCGGCGGGCAGGTCGAGGCCCGAGCCCGGGTCGTCGAGCATCTTCTCGAACAGGTCGAGCGTGTCGACGCCCGCGCCGAGGTAGCCGTCGAAGGGCAGGCGCGTGATGTCGCCGAGGGCGACGCCGGCCGCCTCGCGGTAGTGGCTGTTGCCGGTCGCGGCGAGCGAGCCGAGGCTGAGCCCGTGGAACGCGTTCGTGAACGCGACGACGTTCGAGCGGCCCGTGGCCTGGCGGGCGACCTTCAGGGCCGCTTCGACGGCGTTCGCGCCGGTCGGGCCCGTGAACTGCAGCTTGTGGTCGAGGCCGCGGGGGGCGAGCACGAGGCGCTCGAACGCCTCGATGAACGCGCGCTTGGCGCTGGTCGCCATGTCGAGGCCGTGGATGATGCCGTCGCGCTCGAGGTACTCGATGATCGCCCGGGTGAACGCGGGGTTGTTGTGCCCGTAGTTCAGGACGCCGGCGCCGGCGAAGAAGTCGAGGTACTCGCGGCCGTCGGCGTCGACGAGGGTCGAGCCCGAGGCCCGGTCGAAGACGGTCGGGAAGGCGCGGACGTATCCGCGGACCTCCGACTCGCGACGGTCGAAGACGTCGAGGGACGTCGTGTCCAGGGCAGCGGCACCGCTCATGGCAGGGATGCTCCTCTCGAAGGGCGTGTGGGGTGAGATGAGACTACGGCCTCGAACCGTGAGTCCCGTGCACGCGCCCTCCGACGGTGGGCTCGACGGTCGCAGCGCGGACGGTCAGGTGAGCACGCGGGTGATCCCGCGCCGGCGCAGGCCGTCGACGTAGTCCCTCGCCGAGCCCACGTCGAGCGGCCGGTACAGGCGCATCGCGTAGAAGAACGTCTGCCCCTCGGCGGTCTCGATGCGGTTGCCGCCGCCGACGCAGTTCGCATCGCCGAAGTAGACGCTGATCGTGCCGTCCCCGTTCCGGGTGAACTCCGGCGACGCGATGGCCGGGTGCACGACGTCGAGCCATCCGTTCTCGTCGTACTTGGCCACCGAGTAGAAGCCGTGGCGGTCGACGTCGACCGGCGGGACCTCGAACGTCCAGATGTCGCATCCGCTGCTCACGGCGGTGCCCTGGAAGTACTGTGCGTGCTGCGGCGGCAGGCCGCCCCATCCGAGACGCGTGCCCAGCAGGTGGTGGTCGCGGACGGTCGAGGCGGGGGTGCCGAAGGCGAGGCCGAGGTCGAGGTCGGCGGCGCGGCGCTCGAGTCGCGCGCCGACCGCGCGACGGCTCTCGTCGTCCCAGTTCGCCGGACGGTAGGGTTCGGCGGCGGACGCCGCGATGCCGAGCCGGTCCTGCAGCTCGTGCGCCCGGGTCGGGCCGTCCGCGAGGGCGGTGCGGGCCAGCACGAAGACGTGCGTGCCACTGGAGAGGTCGGCGTCGCGGATCGTCGCGGACTCGCCGGGCGAGAGGACCGCGACCGTGTAGTGCTGCTCGTCGATGACCTGCGCGACCTGGTACGTGTCGGACGGCGGGACCGACACGGTCGCCGGCTCGGTCACGTCGACGAGCGCGAACGAGTGCAGCAGGTCGACGTTCGAGCGGAGGGCGACCTGGTTCTCCCTCGTGACGGGCTCGCGCTCGTGATGCCACGCGTTGACCGGGGCGCGCGCGGCCTGCGCCGCGAAGTAGCGGGCGGTCTCGGCGCGGACGAAGTTCTTCGGCGTGACCCTCTTCGACATCGGCGTCGCCCCCCTCGGTGGCCGTCGGCTTCGGTCAGGTTCACCCTTGCAGGCGCGCGGGCCGGGCGCCACCCTCCGGCAGTTCCCACGCGCCGCCCGGGCCGAGCAGCACGCGCCACAGCCAGTCGGCCGCCGTCTCGACGGACGGCCGGGGGTCGCGGGCGAGCCAGGACTGGATCACGCCCAGCGCGGACCCGGCGATCCCCGCCGCGAGCACGTCGATGGGGAGGTCGTCGGAGACCCTGGTCCCCGACCGGGCCAGCCCGTCCACGACGACGGCCTCGATGCCGGCCCGCAGCCGCGAGACGACGACCGCGGATCCCTGCGGGCCGAGGACGCGTCGGTAGATCTCGGCGTTCTCGTCGAAGTGGGCGAGGTAGTCGTAGAGGGCGCGCGGCGGTTCGTCGAGCGGGGCGTCGAGTTCGGGGAGGTTCGCGCCGGCCCGCTCCGCGGCGGCGTCGAGCGCGTCGGCCAGCAGCGTCTCCTTGTCGGAGTAGTGCTGGTAGAAGCTGCTGCGGTTGACGCCGGCCCGAGCGACGAGGTCGGCGATCGTGACCGCCTCGAGCGGGCGCTCGCGCGCGAGCGCGAACAGCGCCTCCTGCAGGGCGCGTCGCGTGCGCTCGACCCGGACGTCCACGCGACGAGTCTGCCAGCCCGGCGGACCGGAACGGTGGATAACCGACGGATGTCGGAAATCCGACACTCGTCGGTTATCCTTGCTTCGGCCCGACGGCGTGCCGCACCCACCCACGCGACCCGAAAGGCGGCCCGGCATGGCCGAACTCCTCTACCGCCTCGGCAGGTTCGCCGCCAGGCGATCCTGGACCGTGATCGTCGGCTGGCTCGCCGTGCTCGCGCTCGCCGGCGGCGCCTTCGCCGCCTTCGGCGGCACGCTGACCACGAGCATGAGCATCCCGGGCACCGAGACCGAGCGCGTCACCGACCGGCTGACCGAGGAGCTCGACGGGCTGGCCGGCGCCACGGGCACCGTGGTGTTCCGGACCGACGACGCCGAGCCGTTCACCGACGCGCAGGAACAGCAGGTCGGCCGTCTCCTCGACGGGATCGCCGCACTCGACGGAGTCGAGGACGTCGTCGATCCCTTCGCCGCCGCAGCCGAGCGCGCCGACCGAGCGCAGGAGCTCACGGACGGTGCCGCGCAGCTCGACGGCGCCGAGGGCCGGATCGCAGACGGTGCCGCGCAGCTGGACGCCGGCGCCGCGCAGCTCGACGCCGGCCAGGCGCAGCTCGACGCGGCGGTCGCGCAAGCGCAGGCCGACGGCACCTACGTCGTCGCCGAGCCGCAGTTCGCCGCCCAGCAGGCCGAGCTCGACGCCAGCCGCGCGGAACTCGACGCGCGGCGCGCGGAGCTCGACGCCGCAGCCGCCGACCTGCCGGGCCAGCGGGAGCAGTTCGAGGACGCGCAGCGACTCGTCGACGCCGCGTCGGGCATCCGCACCGTCTCCGCCGACGGCGCCACCGCGACCGGTGCGGTCATGTTCGAGGACGACCTGTTCACGCTGCCCGACGAGGTGAAGGCCGCGGTCGCCGCCGAGCTCGACGGCGCCGGGATCGAGGGCGTGCGGATCGACTACTCGACCGAGATCGCCGCGAGCATCGACGGCCTCGTCGGCCCCGGCGAGATCGCGGGCGTGCTCCTGGCCCTCGTGGTGCTCATCGTCATGTTCCGGGCGCTGCTTCCGGCCGTCATGCCGGTCGTCTCGTCGATCGTCGGCGTCGGCGTCGGCGTGGCCGGGTCGCTCGCCCTCTCGGGCGTGGTGGACATGTCGTCGGTGACGCCGGTCCTGGGCGTGATGCTGGGCCTCGCGGTGGGCATCGACTACGCGCTGTTCATCATGAACCGGCATCGGCGCCAGGTGCTCGCGGGCATGGACCTCCGCGAGTCGATCGCGCTCGCCAACGGCACCTCGGGCAACGCCGTCGTGTTCGCCGGCTCGACGGTCCTCGTCGCGCTGCTCGCGCTGAACGTCACCGGCATCCCGTTCCTCGGCGTCATGGGCACCGTCGGCGCCGCGTGCGTGCTCGTCGCCGTGCTGCTGGCCGTCTCGTTCACGCCCGCCGTGCTCGGCCTCATCGGGATCAGGATCGTGAACCGGCGGGCGCGCGCGGCGATCGGCCACGAGGCGCACGCGCGTCCCGAGCTCACGCCCATGCGCACCGGCCGTGCGCTCCTGCGAGCCGGCCTCGCGATCGTCGCCCTGCTGATCGTGGCGATCCCGGCGCTGTCGATGCGACTCGGCCTTCCCGACGGCTCGTCCGAGGCGACGGACTCGACGCAGTACCGCGCCTACACGGCCGTGGCCGACGCGTTCGGCGCCGGCCAGAACGGGCCGCTCCTCGTCACGTTCGACCTGCCGGACGCGGTCGACGAGGCGGACGTCGTCGGCGTCCAGGCCGACCTCGCGGAGCGGCTGCTCGAGGAGCCCGACATCGTGGGCGTGGCCCCCGTGGGCGTCTCGGACGACGGCGACTTCCTCGCCTTCCAGGTCGTGCCGGTCGACGGCCCGTCGAGCGAATCGACGGAGCAGCTCGTGCACGACCTCCGCGACCGCTCACCGCTCGCGGGCGAGGTCGCGGGCCTGGACGGCGAGGTCGAGCTCGGCGTGGCCGGGCAGGCCAGCGGCGACATCGACATCTCGGAGAAGCTCGCGGGCGTCCTTCCGGTCTACCTGGCGCTCGTGGTGGGGCTCTCGCTGGTCATCCTGGTCCTGGTGTTCCGGTCGATCCTGGTGCCGCTCGTCGCGACGGCCGGGTTCGTGCTCTCGCTGTTCGCCGCGTTCGGCGCCGTCGTCGCCATCTTCCAGTGGGGATGGCTGGGGCCCGTCTTCGGGGTGCACGACCCCGGCCCCGTGCTGAACTTCGCGCCGATCATCGTGATGGGCGTGCTGTTCGGGCTCGCGATGGACTACCAGCTCTACCTCGTCTCGGGCATGCGGGAGGCGTACGTGCACGGCGCGCCCGCGCGCACGGCCGTCGTCGCCGGCATGCGGAACGGGCGTGCGGTCGTGACCGCGGCTGCCATCATCATGACCGCGGTGTTCGGCGGGTTCGTCTTCTCGCACCTGACGATGGTCCGCCCGCTCGGGTTCGGCCTCGCGATCGGCGTGCTCTTCGACGCCTTCATCGTCCGCATGCTCCTGACGCCCGCGATCATGCACCTGCTCGGGCGTTCCGCCTGGTGGCTGCCGACGTGGCTCGACCGCATCCTCCCCGACGTCGACGTGGAGGGCGCCGCGCTCGAGCGGAGCCATCCGGTGCACGGCGTGCACGAGGCGGCGTCGCCGGCCGAGACCGAGCCGGACCGGGCGCCCGCCGAGGCGCGCTGAGCCGCGCTGGGCCCGGTGCGACGACGCGGATGCCGCGGGGATCCCCCTCCCCGCGGCATCCGCCGTCGATGGACCGCGCGATCGCGGCGCCCCGGCGTCAGTTCGCGATGCCGCCGCAGAGCACCGGCACGGTCGCCTCGAGCGGGATGCCCGCGCCGAGCGACGACGACCGGCTCGAGAACGGGTCGGCGTCGTTGAACGCGTACATGCCGTTGCCGTCGAAGTCGATGCCGTGCACGACCACCTGCACCGTGCCCGCGTCGGCGTAGCCGGCGGCGTCGGTGAACGTGCGCTGGAAGGACAGGTAGCCGTTCGCGTCGGACATGGCGAAGCGGTCGAGCGCGAGCGCGCTCGACGGCGACGTGTCGCCGACCGAGGTCAGCGAGGTCAGGATGCCGCCGTAGAACGGCGCACCGTCGAGCACCGTGACGACGCCGTCGTCACCGGCGGCCGCGGGCGTCGGGCAGCCCAGGTCGGTCGCGTCGCCCGGCACGCCGTGCAGGTGCATCGCGTGCGGCAGGTTCGGCGAGAGCCCCCACGCCTCGACCGTGACCTGCAGCTTGCCGTTCGGCAGCGCCTTGACGCGGGTCGCGCCCGAGGCCCGGCTGTCGGGCACCGACGCGGGCTGGACCGCGTCGAGCGCGTACGAGTAGCTCGCGACCTTGGCGGATGGGTTGTCGTCGTGCCCCGCGAAGGCGGCGCTCGCGCCGCCGAACGCCAGCGCGATGCTCGCGGTGGTCGCGGCGATGATCCGGGTTGCGTTCCTCATGTCGTCCTCCTCGATGACGTGGGCGTCGGGTCCGCGCCCGCGGCGACGTGTCGTCGCCGTCGTGGTGGGGTTCGGAGCGGGAGGCGGATCGGATGGGACATCGGATTCCGGGCCGTCGTCACGACGTCCGAGGGGCGGCGCGCGGCCGGTTCAGGCCTCCGGCATCTCCCGCCGGTCGCCCACGGGCCGCCCCGCCCGCGGGAACGCGAGCGTGCCCGCCGCGACCCACCACTCCGTGACGTCGTAGGCGAGCCGCCCCGCGACGACCGACGGGTCCGCCTCGGTCAGCCGTACGGCCTCCGCGAGGTCGCACGCGAAGATCGACATCCCGCGCTGGGTCGGGTCGCTCTGCCGGTCGAACGGGCCGTTCGCCACCAGGACGCCGTCGCGGCGCAGCTCGGCGCGGTAGGCGAGGTGCCGGGCCTGCAGGTCGTCGAGCTCGTCGTCCGGGAGCGCAGGCGCGTCGGCCGGTCGTCGCAGCACGACGAGCGTGTACACGTCGAACTCGGCCGGGATGTCGGGATTGCGCGCCATCCGTCGCAGGCTACGCCCGGCCGCGGGGGAGGGGAAGGGCCTGGTCGGGAGCCGGACGTGCGGCACCGGCCAGCGTCGGCGAGAATGGAGACGACGTGGGACCGAGCCGACCGAGGGTGATCGACATGGCTGAGCAGCAGATGGATGCGACGACGGATGCCGCCGGCGGCATGCATTCGCCGGGACACCACGCGATCGGCTGCCCGGAGTGCTTCGAGGAGCTGCAGCAGAACCACGACTGGTGGAAGGCGCGACCCGAGGGCTCGCGACTCGTGGGCCTCGTCGTCGCCCGCGACGACATGCCGTCGATCGTCGAGCAGCGCGGCGACCTCGCCCGGTTCGGCGTCGACATCCTCGACTTCAAGCACCCGATGCCCGACATGCCCGAGTCATGGGAGCAGCGCCTCGGCCGCCTGTTCGCGACCCTTCGCTCGGGCGACGTGCTCGTCGTCGCGAACGAGCGCGCGCTCGGGCGCTCGGCCGAGGAGGTCGCACGCACGCTGCGTGCGCTCCGACGGCACGACCTCGTCGTGAAGGTGCTCAGCCGCGGCGCTCCGCACCTGGAGGATGCGCGGGCGTGACGCAGGCGCAGGCTCGACCCTCGGGCTCGGCCGGACGGCCGGGCACGGTCGTCGCCTGCCCGGCGTGCGGCACTCGCAACCGCACCCCCTTCACCGGCCGGGGGCGCGTGCGATGCTCGAACTGCCACGCCGACCTGCCCTGGCTCGTCGAGGCCGACGACCTGAGCTTCGACGACGCCGTCGCGAGCCGGATGCTCGTGCTGGTCGACGTCTGGGCGGTGTGGTGCGGCCCCTGCCGTGCGATCGCGCCGGTCGTCGAGCAGCTCTCGCGCGAACTCGCCGGGCGACTCAAGGTCGTCAAGGTCGACGCGGACCGTTCCCCGGTCGTGTCGAGCCGGCACCGGGTGACCGCGATCCCGACGCTGCTCCTGTATCGCGACGGCGCGGAGGTCTCGCGGCAGGTCGGGGCGGTGCCCGCCGCACAGCTGCGGTCCTGGGTCGAGTCGGCGCTGCCGGCCTGACCGACCGCGCCGCGGCGCGGCGCGGTCCGTCGGGCCCGCAGGTCACGCCGCCAGCCGGATGACCGCGCGCGCGACCGCGCACACGATGTCGCGCGAGTACGCGGTGTCGGTGACCTGGTCGGTCGTGCGGTGGTAGTTCGGATTCGGGTCGGCGGCCGGCTCGGTCGGCAGGTTCGCGAAGAAGTCCTCGCTGACCAGCACCGCTCCCCAGCCCTGCTGGTGGAAGGCCGCGTGGTCCGACCGGTTGATGGCGCCATCCGTCGCGGTCCGGTCCGAGGATCCGGACTGGCTCGTGCCGCGGTAGACCTGCGCCGGGGCGAGGGTGCCGTAGCTCGCGGCGGCGTCGGCGACCTCCGTGGCGATCGGCAGCCCCAGGTCGCGCACGGCCGGGTCGGTGTAGCCGGCGTGCACCTCGAAGATCCGGTTCGCGTCGGAGTTCCAGCCCATCATGTCGGTGCAGATCACTGCCTCGATCGGCGCGCCCATGGCCTTCAGCTGGCCGGCGTACGCCTTCGATCCCACCAGTCCCTGCTCCTCCGAGTTGAAGAAGCAGAAGCGCACGGTGTGCGTGAGGCGGCCGGCGAACCGGGTGAAGTACCTCGCGAGCGACAGCACGGCGGCGAGCCCCGACGCGTTGTCGTCTCGACCGGGCGCGGCGTCGGCATACGGGTCGTAGCCGGGCGAGGAGCCCGCGGTCGAGTCGAGGTGCGCGCCCACGATGACCAGGCGCGCGCCCCAGCCCGGCGTCGGGCAGCGCAGGCGCCACCACGGGTACCAGGGCCGGAGGCCGATGACGCGTTCGAGTTCGGCGCGCAGCTCGGCATCCGACATCCGCGTCAGCAGGCCCGCGTCGGCGTCGCTCGGGAACGCGATCCGCGCGAGCTCGGCGAGCTCATCGGATGGCGCGCCGCCGAGCGGCCGAGGCGGCGGGTCGGCGAGGATCCTGCGGATGCGCCGCTCGATCTCGGGGCGGATGCGCAGCAGGCCCGTCCCCGGCAGGTCGGCGATGATGTTCGAGCGGGTCGCCGAACCGTGCACGTAGTCGTGCCGGAACGCGCAGTAGCCCATCGCCCGCAGGTCGGCGAGCAACTGCGACTGCACCCGCGCGTTGTCGGGGTGCGCGACGTGCCGCGAGACGATCGGTCCCGCCGCGTCGAGTGGCGCCACGCCCGTGTAGCGGTCGAGGTCGGCGCCGTAGTGCGCCGTCACGTCGCCGCAGCGCGGCCGGGTCCAGCGGATCAGTCGGCGCAGCACCGGGTCGATGCGCACGGGTTCGAAGATCTCCGACGGCAGCCGCTCGGGGTCGGCCTCGAGCACGGGCTCCCCGCTCGATGGCGGCCGGAGCAGGCCCGGGTCCGGGGCGAGGAACTCGGTGTGGCCGTGCCGTCCGTGCACCTGCAGGGACTCGACGTCCTCGTCGGGCGCCAGCGCGACGAGGACCTGGCCCGATTCGGCGTAGAGCACGCGGTGGGGGTCGACGGCGGCGCGGGCGCCGCCGTCGCCCTCGGGCCGCAGCCACACCAGGTCGTGGGTCGAGGCGTCGTACTCCAGCGGTCGGACCGCGAGGCCGAGCTCGGCGGCCTCGCCCAGCCGGTCGTCGGTGAACAGGCCGATCACGGCCCAGTCCGAGCCGCCGGGAGTCGGCTGCACGTGCATCGGCACGACGTCGCCGCGGGCAGTGAGGCGCTCGAGGCCCGCGCGCGCGCCAGAGACGCGCGCGGGGCGCGGCTCCGCGCCGCGGGCGAGCAGCGGCAGGAGCGCGGGGTGCGCGACGGGCATGAGGCCGGCCGTCGCCGCCTCGCCGCGGAGGGCGCGGTCGGCACTGACGAGCGCGGTCCTCCCTGCGGCCGCGTGGCCGGCCGCACGGAGGGCACCGCGGGCGACGCCGTGGCGCAGCGGACGGATCGGCACGATCGGCAGGCCGCGGAGGGTGCGCGGGAGGGCGTCGTCGACGCCGGCGGCGCGGGAAACGGGTACGGCGAGGGTCAGCTCGACCCCGTCGGCCGCGGCCCTGGAGAGGGCGTCCTCGGCCGGGGCGGTGAGGTCGAGCCCGACGAGTCGGCCGTCGGTGTCGCGCAGCGTGCCGGCCGTGTGGTCGAGCACGACGATGGCGCGGGTGATGGGCTGCATGATCTGCTCCTGACGAGACGAGACGCGACGAGGGTCGCGGGCGGCGGAGCCGTCGGCCCCGCCGCCCGCGAGCGATCAGTCCTCGTCCTCCTCGAGGTCGAACTCCATCCGGACCGTGCGGATCCGGCGGTTGCCGGTCGCGCCGCCCGAGCCGAGCAGGTCGAGGACCTCGTCGATGGTGGTGCGGTCCGCCGCCGCGGCGTCCTCATCGGCGTCGAACCGGTCGCCGTCGTCCACCGCCCCGCGCGGCCATGACGGCTTCTGCGGGCGGTGCGGCGTGTCTGGCCGACCGGGCTTCTCCGGCTTCGGGAACGGGCGCTGACCGGGGTCCGCGTCGAACGACAGGCGGTAGCTCATGCCGCCGACCAGGTCGTCGTCGAGGAAGATCGGCACGGCGATCTCGTGGTCGCCCTTCGCGATCGCGCGCTTGACGGCAGCCGGGTCGAGGTGTCGACCGGGGCGGATCGAGAGCACGACCTCGCGCCGCTCTCGCGGCCCGAGCTCGAACTTCGGGCCGTCGTCGGAGCGGACCTCGAGCTCCCATCCGAGCTCGCGCATGAACCGCGGCAGCTCGACCTCCACTCGCGCCGTGACGACGCGGCGGAACGGGTTGCGCACCCAGATCACGTGCTTGTGCAGCAGCTTCATGAGACCGCGGACGCTCGGGTGCACCGGGCTGACGTTGCGCTGACCGATGTTGTTGTCGAACGGCACGAGCCGGTGCTCCGGGATCGGCCCGGTGATCGTCGTGTCGTTGCCCGGGTCGCCCGCAGCGTGCGCGACGGCGAGGAGGCACTCGTGTCCGACCTGCGTCGGCACGAAGGCGAACGGTCCGACGACGGTGCTGCCGCCGGACGGGATCGAGGCTCCGGGGAGCGTCGCCGTCGTCATCGGCGTCCAGTCGCCCGGGAAGGTCAGGCCCGCCCCGGGGAGGGCGTGGTACGCGTCCACCCGGACCTCGTCCGCCGTGTGCGTGCCGCGGTTCTTGACCCGCACGTACATGTAGTTCGTCGCGCCCACGATCGGCTGCTCGTGCGTCGTGCCGCCGTCGGCGGAGCGACGCACCCACATGTCCTGGCACGACCAGTGGTTGGCCTGGTACTGGTACTCACCGGCGCGGCCGTCGTCGATGTAGACGTCCACGTCGGGCGGCAGGCCCTCGGTGCTGACGGTGTTCGGCTGCCCCGGCGCGGCGCCGGGCTGGAAGAGCCCCTGCTTCTCGAACGCCCACCGGGCGACCTTGTGCAGCGCGCCGCCGGCGATGCCCTTGAACGTCGGCGTCGTCCGGTCGGCGGTCTCGAGCTGGCCCTCGAACACCTCCGGGAACGGCGTCATCGCGGTCATCTGCCCGATGGCCTTGAACACGAGGAACGCCGTGGTCTCGGCGGCGCGGCGTCGCGTGACGACGTTGCCGGCATCGCCGCCGATGGCGCGGTAGATGCGGAACAGCGTGGTCGAGAGCACCTGCTCTCCGCCGTACTGGGTGTTCCAGTTCGGACCGAACCATGCCCACCCCGAGGCGATGCTGCGGTCGTGGCGCCGATCGAGCCCGGGAAGCCCCGCGTGGACCCACGGGAAGGTGTCGAACCGGTCGGCTGACTGCGAATCCGGGTCGTTGAGGATGGCGGCCAGCCCGTCGCCCGCGGAGTGCGCGAACCCGAAGTTCGGGCTCGAGACGTGGTCCCACAGCAGGCCGTGTCCGAACTCGTGCCACGCGACGCGGTTGGAGGTCGCGATGCCGACGGGCTGCCCGGGCATCATCCGGCCGAACCGGAGCTCGAGGAGTCCGGTGCCGGTCGCGTTGCCGGGTGCCTGCGCGTTGATCGCGTCGCCGAGCGCGCGGTGGTCGACGGGGACCGGGAAGGTCGTGCCGCCGAAGTAGGAGCCCACGTTGAACCCGAAGTCCTGCATCGTCCGGAAGAGCCGATCGCAGTTGTAGTACGCGCAGGTCGCGGCGAACTCGTCGCTCCGGACGGCGAAGCCGAACTGGCCGGTCGACATCGCGATCGTGGGCGGCGCGGCGGCCGGCGACTGGGTGTCGGCCACGCGGACGAAGTTCCCCGTGAGCGGCTGGGGCGTCGCGGGCGCGATGCCGGCCATCGCGTGCGACGTGCGGAACGGGTTCAGCTGCGCGTCGCTCGCGGCCGCGGTGATCGCCGTGCCGTTCTGCGTCTGCGGGTCCTGATGGAAGACGAGCCCGGTCGCGGCGGCCACGAGCGGGCGCAGGTACAGGACGTCGCCGCTCTCGGGCTCCACGAGCGCGCGCCAGTTCACGGGGGCCTGTCCCGATTCGAGCGAGGCGCGGAACAGGATCTCGTCGACGACGTAGTGCTGGCCCTTCGCGAGGCCGTCGATCGTCGTGGGCTTCAGGTGCGGGATCTCCAGGCCGGGTCCGCCGATGCAGGCGCCCTCCTCGTGCTCCTCGCGTTCGTCGGGCTCGTACCGGTAGACGACCTGGCGCTCGATTCGGGCGTCGGCGAGGTTCGGCAGGTCGAACCCGAGGTGCTTGCGCAGCGCGGGCTTGGTCACCTTGCGCGTCTCGCCCGCGGGCTGGAGCGCCTCGGGATTCTCGATCTCGACCGAGCCGTGGGCCGAGGACTGCGTGGACTCGAGCTCCATCGTGCGACCGTCGATCTGGAATCCGACGGTCGCGCCGAAGACCTCGAGGCCCATGGCGGTCTGGCGGTACACCACGACCGGATTCCCGGCGATCTCGCGTTCGGTCGCGAACTCGAGCGCCGGGGCGCGGCCCGCGGTGCCGCGCGGCGCCTCGTCGGTGTCGACGAGGCGCGCGTCGGCGAGCCCGATCTCCTCCGGCATCGTGCGGAGGTAGTAGTCGGCGACCTGCTGCGCCGTGGCGTTCGGTACGAGGGCTCGAGCCCCCGGTGCGCTCGGTCGCTGGACGAACACCACTTCGCCGTACTCGTTGCGGACGACTGAGTCTGCCATCTTCCCTGTCCTCTCCTGCGAGGTCGTTGTATCGGTGAGGTCGGAGCCAGGGGCGGCGCATCGGTGGATCAGGGTCCGCCGACGGTTCCGTCGATGCTCCGGTCGGCGCGCGGCCCGTGCCCGGCGCCGGTGCGGGCGTCGGGTGGAATCGCGGTTCGGCGCCCACCGTCCTCCGGTCGGCGTGCGGCGTCATCAGGGCCGGCCCGGGTCCGGTGTCCGGGCCACCACCTCCGGGGGATCCCGGCCGGATGCTTGACGGGGCGCCGTCCGCGGAGTACCTTCGATCGTGAAATCGGTCGATCGACCGAACGAAACAAGGGAGAGGCAATCGTGCCGACCACCACCACCGTCGCCAGCATCCTCGACGCCACGCGCCGCCTGGTCGTCGAGCACGGGTACGCCGCCCTGTCCACGCGCAAGGTCGCCGACCTCGCGGGCGTGCCGCTCTCGCAGATCCACTACCACTTCGGGTCGAAGGAGCTGCTCGTGCTGAGCATGCTCGACGCCGAGAACGCGCAGCTGCTCGAGCGGCAGGGCGCGATGTACGCGGAGGACGAGCCGCTGTCGCAGCAGTGGGCCACCGCGTGCGACTACCTCGACGACGACCTCGCGTCCGGATACGTCCGCGTGCTGCTCGAGATGATGGCCGCCGGCCTGTCGAACGAGCTCATCGGCGAGCGCGTCCACGACATCATCCACGGCTGGTCCGAGGTGCTCACGACCGCCGCACGCCGGCACGCCGACCAGGGCTTCTCGTTCGGACCGCTCAGCATCGACCAGGTGGTGGCCCTGACGTCGGCCGCCTTCATCGGCGCCGAGCTCCTGATCCTCTCGGGCCACGAGGACGAACTCCCGCTGCGCGAGTCGCTGCGCGCGATCGGCACCCTCATCGAGGCCGGCGAGCGGGCGATGGAGAAGGCGGTCGCCTGATGGAGGCCGCGGTCCCCACGGCGGAGGGCGACCTCGAGCGCGCCGGTGCGACCATCCACTACGCGGCCTACGGCGAGGCCGGGCCGACGATCCTCCTCCTCCCGACCTGGGAGCTCGTGCACGAGCGCGCGTGGAAGATGCAGCTGCCCTACCTCGCTCGCCACTTCCGCGTGCTGAGCTACGACGCCGTCGGGGCGGGGCGATCCTCCCGCCCGCTCGATCCTGCGCGGTACAGCTTCGGCCACCGTGTCGCCGATGCCATCGCCGTGCTCGATGCGACCGGGACGGAGTCGGCCGTCATCGTCGGCTTCTCGATGGGCGGCGAGATCGCGATCAACGTCGCGGCGATGCATCCCGACCGGGTCCGCGGCATGGTCTCGATCGCGGGCCACCACCCCTGGATCGTGCCGCTGCCGGAACGGGACCCCGCTGCGCGGTACCACCCCGAGACGAACCCGGTGCCCGAGGGCTGGGCGAAGTTCGACTTCGACTACTGGCAGCGCGACTGGCCCGACTTCGTCGAGTTCTTCATGTCACGCGTCGCCTCCGACCCGCACTCCACGAAGGCGTGGGACGACCTCGTGGAGTGGGGCCTCGACCAGCAGCCCGACGTCCTGGCCTGGTCGATCACCGACGACTACGACGCGCTCACGGTCGACGAGCTCCGGCAACGGCTCGAGACGCTCGAGATCCCGATGCTGCTCATCCACGGCACGGAGGATCGGATCACCTCGTTCGGGTCGTCGCAGGTGATGCAGCAGATCGTCCCCGGCGCCGAGCTGCTCGCGATCGAGCACGCCGGCCACGCGCCGCAGGTCCGCTACCCGGTGCGCGTGAACCACGCGATCCGCGCCTTCGCCGATCGCATCTTCGGCACGAGGCGACCCGAGGAGACGTGGTGGGTCGGGCCGGGCCGCGAGAAGAAGGTGCTCTACCTCTCGTCGCCGATCGGGCTGGGCCACGCCCGGCGCGACCTCGCGATCGCGCAGGAGCTGCGCGCGCTGCACCCCGAGGCCCGCATCGACTGGCTCGCGCAGGACCCGGTGACCCGGGTGCTGGACGTCGCGGGCGAGCGCCTGCACCCGGCATCCGCCGCGCTCGCGAGCGAGTCGTCGCACATCGAGCACGAGAGCGGCGACCACCACCTCGCGGTGTTCCAGTCGATCCGCAACATGGACGAGATCCTGCTCCACAACTTCATGGTGTTCGACGAGGTCGCCGCCTCGGGCGAGTACGACCTCGTCATCGCCGACGAGGCGTGGGACGTCGATCACTTCCTGTTCGAGAACCCGAACCTCAAGCGCGGCGCGCTCGCCTGGATGACCGACTTCGTCGGCTACCTCCCGATCGAGTCCCGGGGTCCGCGCGAGGCCGAGGTCGCCGCCGACTACAACCGCGAGATGATCGAGCACGTCGAGCGCTACGGCCGGATCCGCGACGCGGCGGTGTTCGTCGGATCGGCCGACGACATCGTGCCGCACACGTTCGGGCCCGGGCTCCCGAGGATCCGCGACTGGACTGAGGCGCACTTCGACTTCTCGGGCTACATCACCGGATTCGACCCCGCCGCGCTCGGCGAGCGGGCCGAGCTGCGCGAGCGCCTCGGGTACCGGCCCGACGAGCGCGTGGTCATCGCCGCGGTCGGCGGGTCCGGGGTCGGGGTCTCGCTGCTGCGTCGCATCGTCGAGGCCGCCGAGGCGGCGCACCGGGCCATCCCGGGCATGCGGATGATCGTCGTCACCGGGCCGCGCATCGATCCCGCGAGCCTGCCGCAGGTGCCCGGGGTGGAGTACCGGGCCTACGTGCCGAACCTGCACGAGCACCTCACGGCGTGCGACCTCGCGATCGTGCAGGGCGGGCTCACGACCACGATGGAGCTCACCGCCGCGAAGGTGCCGTTCATCTACGTGCCCCTGCAGGAGCACTTCGAGCAGCGCTTCCACGTGCGCGCCCGCCTCGACCGCTACGGCGCCGGACGGTTCATGGAGTACGCCGACCTGTCGCCCGAGGCGCTCGCCGCGGCCATGGCCGAGGAGATCGACCGTCCGGTGTCGTACCGCGACGTCGAGACGGATGGCGCGGCGCGCGCCGCGGCGATGATCGCGCGGTTGCTCTGAGGTCGGGCTAGCCCTCCTTCGTCGACGGGATGACGCTGCGGTGCACGTCCTCCGTCGCGTCCGACGGGATGCCCTCGGCGATCCACGGGCCGGTGCCCTCGCTGGGGTCGAGGATGCCCTCCTCGAGCCAGGCGTAGTCGCCGTCGAGGACGTGGGCGGCGAGGCGCTCGTCCGCGGCATCCGTGTTGTGCCACAGCTCGTCGAGCATCCGCTCGGTGCGGTGGCGGGACTGCTCGGCGAACGTGTCCGCGAGCTGGTACGCGGACTTGCCGTGCTCCGGGGTGTCGGCCTCGATCATGGCAGCCCGGACGCAGGCGGCCGACACGGCGAACAGCTCGGCGCCGATGTCGACGACGCGGGCGAGGAAGCCCTGCTTGCGCTCGAGGCCGCCCTGCCAGCGGGCCATCCCGTAGAAGGTCGCCCGCGCGAGCTTGCGACTCGTGCGCTCGACGTACCGCAGGTGCGTCGCGAGGGCGCCGAACTCGTCGTACGAGGTCGGGAAGTCGCCGGCGCCGGCCACGAGCTGCGGCAGCCACTTGGCGTAGAAGCCGCCGGCCGACGCGGCGGCCTTGAGCCGCTGGGCGAGGTCGAGGTGGGGCTCGATCAGGTCGCCCGCCGCGGTGAGGTGCGCATCGACGGCCTCGCGTGCGATGAGGAGGTGCATGATCTCGGTGGAGCCCTCGAAGATGCGGTTGATGCGCAGGTCGCGCAGCAGCTGCTCGGCGCCGACGGCGCGCTCGCCGCGGGCGCGGAGGGATGCGGCGGACTCGAATCCGCGACCGCCGCGGATCTGCACGAGCTCGTCGGCGATGCGCCATCCCATCTCGGAGGCCCACAGCTTCGCGAGCGCGGCCTCGATGCGGATGTCCTTGCGGTCCTCGTCGGCGAGCATGCCCGACAGGTCGACGACGGCCTCGAGCGCGAACGTCGTCGCCGCGATGAACGCGACCTTGTGCGCGACGGCCGCGTGCTCGCCGACCGGGTGGCCCCACTGCACGCGCGCCTTCGACCACTCGCGCGCGATCTTCAGGCTCCACTTGCCGGCACCGGCGCAGATCGCGGGGATGGCGAGCCGCCCGGCGTTCAGCGTCGTGAGCGCGATCTTCAGGCCCTCGCCCTCGCGGCCGACCAGGTTCTCGGCCGGGACGCGCACGCCCGAGAGGGACGTCAGCCCGTTCTCGATGCCGTGCAACCCCATGAAGGCGTTCCGCCGGTGCACCGTGATGCCCGGCGCGTCGGCCTCGACGATGAACGCGCTGATGCCGCCGCGGTGCCCGTCCGACTTCGGGACGCGCGCCATGACGACGAGCAGTTCGGCGACGACGCCGTTCGTGGTCCAGAGCTTCGTGCCGTCGAGCACGTACTCGCTGCCGTCCTCGGACGGCACGGCGGTGGCCTGCAGCCGCGCCGGGTCGGAGCCCACCTCGGGCTCGGTGAGCAGGAAGGCGCTGATCGCGCCGGCCGCGCAGCGCGGCAGCCACCGGCGCTTCTGCTCCTCGGTGCCCGCGAGCATGAGCGGTTCGGGCACGCCGACCGACTGGTGCGCGGAGAGCAGGGCCCCGATGCTCGCGTTGACGGAGCCGATCATCGTCAGGGCGTGGTTGTAGTAGATCTGGCCGAGGCCGAGTCCGCCGTATTCGACGGGGATCTTCATGCCGAACGCGCCGAGGGCGGCGAGTCCCTGGAAGACGTCGTCGGGGATGCGCGACTCGCGTTCGATGCGCGCCACGTCGACCGTGGCGAGGAACGCCTCGAGGTCGGCGAGGAACGCCTCGCCGCGCTCGCGCCGCTCGGCGTCGGGTCTCGGGTGCGGATGGATGAGGGACAGGTCGAACTGTCCGAGGTAGAGGCCCTTGGCGAAGCTGGGCCTGCGCCACTCCTGCTCGCGGGCGGCCTCGGCGACGGCGCGGGATTCCTGCTCGTCGACCTGTGAGACGGGGGATACGGCGGACTCTCGGGTGGTGCTCACGCGAACCTCCTCGTTCTGCCTCCAACGTACGCTCGGGCGTCGGGCCGGGCCAGCCCTTGACCGGCCCGTCGGGTGGCGGACCGGCCCGTCGGGTGGCGGACCGGCCCGTCGGGTGGCGCGGCGGCGGAGGTCGTGGATGTCACGCCCCGGCAGCGGTCGGTGTCTCCATGTCAGGACCCGTTCCGAGACCTGGAGGAGAGATGACCACCACCACCACCACGACCCGAGTGCCCGCCGCCGAGCTCACCGGCCCGGCCGGCCTCGTCGTCAGGACGGCGGCGAAGCTTCTGCCTCGACTTCCACTGCTTCCTGGCCCACGACCGCGGACTCGACGAGGCGACGGCGCGCGAGGTGCCGCGCTGGCGCGACTCATCCGCCTTCACGCCGCTCGAACGGCGCGTGATGGAGTACGCCGAGGCGATGTGCGCGACGCCCGTCGCCGTGACCGACGAGCTGTCGGACGCCCTGCTCGCCGAACTCGGACCGGCCGCGATGGTCGAGCTGAGCGCGAAGGTCGGGCTGATGAACGCGACCGCGCGCGGCAACATCGCACTCGGCATCCGGTCGGAGCACTTCGCGGATGCCTGCGGGCTCGCGCCGCTCGCCGAGCGGGCCGCCGTCGCGGGTGCCGCGTAGGGTGGCGCGCATGGGCACGCAGGAGGGCGCCGTCGCCGACCCGTTCGTCGCGCACCGGGGCCTGCTGTTCACCGTCGCCTACGAGCTGCTCGGGTCGGCGGCCGACGCCGAGGACGTGCTCCAGGAGTCGTGGCTCCGGTGGTCCGATGTCGAGTGCGCCGAGGTGCGGGACCCGCGCGCGTACCTCGTCCGGATCGTGACCCGCCAGTCGCTGAACCACCTGCGCACCCTGTCGCGTCGGCGCGAGGACTACGTGGGCGAGTGGCTGCCCGAGCCGCTGCTCACGAGCCGGGACGTGGCGGATGACGTCGAGCTCGCCGAGTCGCTGTCGATCGCGACGCTCACGGTGCTGGAGACGCTCGGCCCGGCCGAGCGCGCGGTGTTCGTGCTCCGGGAGGTGTTCGACCTGCCGTACGACGAGATCGCGGACGCCGCGGACAAGACCCCGGCGCTCATGGACGTGCTCGCGCCCGATGTCGTCGCGATCGCCGACGGCGGCGGCAAGGTGCGCGGCGCGGCCCGTCGCCCGGTCGTCGGCGCGGAGAAGATCGCGGCCTACCTGGCGGGCGGGCTCCGGAGGTACGACCTCCGGCCCGTCGCCGCGCGCACGCTCGTCAACGGGGCGCCCGCCATGCGCATCGAGGTCGCCGGTGCGCTCGCCGCGGTGGTGAGCCTCACCATCGAGGACGGCCGCGTCACCCGGATCTACTCGGTGGCGAACCCCGACAAGCTCGAGCGGCTCGACGCCGAGGCGGAGCTGGCACGATGACCGGGCCGGTCGCGAAGTACGACGTCAAGCGCGCCCACCCCGAGCTGTACGCGCCGTCGGCGACGGAGTTCGTGCTGGTGGACGTGCCCCCGATGCGGTTCCTCGCCATCGACGGCGAGGGGGACCCGAACACCGCCCCCGCCTACCGTGAGGCGGTGGAGGCGCTGTTCGGGGTCGCCTACGCGGCGAAGTTCGCGAGCAAGCGCGTGCTGGGGCGGGATTTCGTCGTCGCGCCCCTGGAGGGCCTCTGGTGGGCCGACGACCCCTCGGCCTTCACGACCGGCGATCGCGGGGCGTGGCGGTGGACGCTGCTGATCCACCAGCCCGACTGGATCGACCGTGCGGCGATCGACGCGGCGGTCTCGGCCGCCCGCGCGAAGGGCGGCGGACCGGCGCTCGAGCGCCTCCGCCTCGACGTCGTCGACGAAGGGCGGTCGGCGCAGATCCTGCACGTGGGGCCCTACGCCGCCGAGGCGCCGACCCTCGCGCGACTGCACCACGAGTGGATGCCCGAGCACGGGCTGACGTTCGACGGGCCGCACCACGAGGTGTACCTGAGCGACGCCCGGCGCACGGCGCCGGAGAAGCTCCGCACGGTGCTCCGACAGCCCGTCAGGTCCGCGTAGTCGCGCCGGGGGCGCGCCGGCCTGGTCGGGGCGGGCCCGCGGCGGCCTCCGCGGCGCGCCGTCGTTCGATGCCCTCGAGCAGCAGGTCGAGGCCGAATTCGAACTCGGTCTGGTCGTCGCACCAGCCGAGCGTGGAATCCGGGTCGACGTGCGCGACCTCCGCGAGCATGTCGGCGAGGTGGGGCGCGAACGACCGCATCTGGTCGAGCTGGCCGGGCGGCGGCGCCTCGCCGTCGTCGGAGAGTTCCTGCACGTACCCGTAGATGCGGTTGCCGATGGCGTGCAGCGAGTGGTGGATGAGGTCGTGCGACATCCCCGCGTCGCGCATGACGCCGACGATGCCGTCGACGTGGCGCACCATCGCGGGGGAGAACGACTTCCGCCGGTCGATGATCACGGGTGCCCACGGATGCCGCAGCAGCACCCGGCGCGCACCGAGGATGCGTTCGCGCACGGATGCGGCCCAGCCCGCGGCATCCGTTCCCCCCGACCCGGTGGAGGCGGCGTCGGCCGTCTCGGCTCCCACCTCGGTGAAGGTCAGTTCGACGACGCCGTCGAGGATCGCGTCCTTGTTGGGCAGGTGGTAGTAGATCGACATCGCCTCGACGCCGAGGTCGTCGGCGAGGGCGCGCATCGTGAGCCCGTCGAGACCCTCGCGGTCGGCCAGGTCGGACGCCGCTTCGAGCACGCGATCGCGGGTGAGCGGCGTACGCGGCGTGGTGGTCCGCGGTTCGGCCGGCGTCGTCCCCATCTGGTCACCTTACAACGCGAGATTTCACCCCGGAGGTCTGGACGCGGGCGCGTCCGAGGCGTATCTTACGCCGTAAGACTTACAAGGTAAGGGAGTCAACATGACCACCACGCAGACCCGCACCATGCGAGCCGCCGTCGTCGACCGGTTCGGGGGGCCCGAGGTCGTCCGCGTGGGCGATCGGCCCCGGCCCGAGCCCGCCGCCGGCGAGCTGCTCGTCCGCGTGCACGCCTCGACCGTGAGCATCGCCGACCACCGCCTGCGCACGCGCGAGGTGCCACGCGGGCTCGGGCTGCTGGTCGGCCCAGCGATCGGGTTCCGTCGACCGAGGCACCAGGTGCTCGGCATGGAGGGCGCCGGCGTGGTCGAGGCCGTCGGGGCGGACGTCACGCGCTACGCGCCCGGCGACGAGGTGATCGTGATGCGCGGGGCGCGGTTCGGATGCCACGCCGAGTTCGTGACCGTCCGCGAGCGTGACGAGGTCGCACGCAAGCCCGCGGCCCTGTCGTTCGACGAGGCGGCGGCGCTCGTCTTCGGTGGCGTCACCGCGCTGCGCTACCTCGACCTCGTCGAGGTGGGCCCCGGCAGCGACGTGCTCGTCAACGGGGCATCCGGCGCCGTCGGCACCGCCGCCGTGCAGCTCGCCGCGAGCCGCGGCGCGCGGGTCACCGCGGTGACGAGCGGACGCAACGCCGAGCTGGTGCGCTCGCTCGGCGCCGCGGAGGTCGTCGACCACACCCGCGAGGACTTCGCGGCGCCGGCGCCGGGCGACGCGCCGCGGTACGACGTCATCGTCGAGTGCGTCGGCAACGCGCCGTTCCGCCGCGTCGGCCGACTGATCCGCCCCGGCGGCGCACTCCTGCTCGTGATCGCCGACCTCGCCGGCATGGTCGGCGCCGCGCTGCGGCCCCGCCGTCGCGGCATCCTCGTCAGCCAGGCCGGCGGGCCGATGGGCGCCGATGGGCTCGCGCGCCTCGCGGAGCTCGCCGAGGCGGGCGCCGTTCGACCGGTGATCGATCGCACCTACGACCTCGACGACGTCGCCGAGGCGCACCGCTACGTCGACGCGGGCCGCAAGCGCGGGAGTGTGGTGCTCCGCATCCGCTGATCCGCACATCGCGCCCGGGTTCCCCGGCGCGCCGGACACGACGTCGCGGCGGGCCCCCGGTCTCGGGAACCCGCCGCGACGTCGTCAGGTCAGCCCGGGAACCGGTCTGCGAACGCGTCGGCGCTCTTGCCCGCGCCGTGCGACTTGCCCGGCACGCGAAGGTCGTTGACCGACGAGGTGTCGAACGCGAAGGTCACGATCGCGGTCGCCACCGCATCCACGTTGACCTCGAGCGCATCGACGTTGACGTTGCCGACGAGCTCGTAGTCGGCGCGGAGGGCGTCGTACAGCGCCACGTCCTGGCCGTCGCCGCGCAGGTTGTCGCACGGGTCGTGGTAGCACGGGTCGTACGACTCGCCCGGGACGCCGCCGTAGAGGATCGCCTCGTCGGCGGTCTTCACGCCCTCGGCGCCGGTGAACAGGCCGCCGGCCGGGATGCCGATCGCGATGAACGGACCGTAGTCGCTGCGGCCCGAGAACTCGGTGTCCTGGTACGGCAGGCCGCGGCTGTCGTAGAACGCCTCGAAGACGTCCTCGATCTCGGCGGAGCCGTCGGGGATGAACCCGTCCGGTGCCGTGCCGCTCGAGTTGTCGCCGTCGTAGATGCCGAAGAAGTAGTTCGGCGAGGCGATCATGTCGAAGTTGAGGTAGAGCGCGATGTCCGCGGCCTCCTCCTCGGTGAGCTGCTCGACGTAGTACTCCGACCCGAGCAGGCCCTCCTCCTCCGCGCCCCACCAGGCGAAGCGGACCGCGCTGTTCGGCTTCACCTTCTGCATCTGGATGGCGGTCTCGAGCAGCGCTGCGCTGCCGGAGCCGTTGTCGTGGATGCCGGCGCCGTCCTGCACGCTGTCGAGGTGGGCGCCCGCCATGACGACGTTCGAGGTGTCGCCGCTGGAGGTCTGCGCGATGACGTTGTACGCGCTGCGCACCTCGGACTCGTAGTCGACCGTCACGGTCACGATCGTGCCGGGCGACGTCGAGTACAGGTCCTCGCCGGTCGCCGACGTCGCGAAGATGGCCGGGATGGTGAGGCCCGTCGCGTCGCCGATCATCCTGATCAGCCCGGTGCGGCCGTCCTGGCCCTCGTTCATGATGATGACCGCCGACGCGCCGGCGGCCTGCGCGTTGAGCGCCTTGAGGGCGAAGCTGCAGCTGCCGCGCTGCAGGAGGGCGATGGCCCCGACCGGGAACGCGGCGAAGTCGCCGGGCTCGCAGCCGCTCGTGTTGCTGTTCGGCGGCAGCGCCCCGGCCGGGATGTTCACGTCGACGGGGACGAGCGTGCCGGTCGCGGTGCCCTTCGGCGACCCGGAATCGAACCCGTTCCGCAGGAAGTCACGGCCCTCGACGTACGACGTGGGCAGCGGGCTGATCCTGATGAGCTCGCTGTTCTCCTCGCTGTAGTCGAACTCGAACTCCTGGACCTCGGGCGAGTACCCGGCCGCCTCGAGTTCGCCGACCACGTACTCCACCGATGCGAGGTAGCCGGGTCGGCCCGCGGCACGGTCGCCGCCGTTGGCGTCCGCGATGTCCTGCAGCGCCTGCAGGTGCTCGAGTGTCCCGGCGGCGTTGACGGCCTTCGTGATCTTCTTCACCGAGTTCGGATTCGGTGCGGCGTACGCCGGTGCGGCGGCCACTCCCGCCGCAGCGAGTGCGGCGATGGCGGCGACCCCCACGAAGCGCCTGATTGTCTTCGACATTGCAGCCTTCCCGCCGGTTCCCCCTCGAACCGGCTTCCGTAGCGGATCGTTGCACACGGGGGCGGCGCGGTAAAGCCCCTTCCCTCGATCCGCCTTCAGCCGTTCGCGGGCAGCTCGTCGGCGATCGGGAGGATGCGCTGCACCACGTCGGTGAGCGTGACGATGCCGAGCAGGTCCTCGCCGCGCTCGACCACGGCCAGCTGCACGCGCTCGTCGCGCATGCGGCGCAGCAGTTCGTAGGCGGCGGTGTCGCCGTCGACGCGGAACGCCGGGCGGGCGAACGCCTCGGCCGGTTCGTCGCCGTCGGCGAGCAGCGTGTCGCGCACGTGCACCACCCGCGCCATCCGTCCCCGTTCGTCGGCGAGGAGGATCCGCAGGTGGCCCGACTCCAGCGCCGCGGCCTGCACGTCGGCCACCGTGGCCGCCGCGTCGGCCGACGTCGGCGTCGCATCCGGCGTCGTGATCGCCTCGACCGTGAGCTCCTGCAGCGCGATGACCTCGGAGATCTGCGACTGCAGCTCGGGTTCCAGCGCGCCGACCTGGGTCGAGTACTCGACGAGGTTCCGGATGGTGTCGGCGTCACGCCCGCCGACGGCGGCGCGGTCGACCGGCTCGACGCCGGTGCGGGCGACGAGGGCGTTCGCGATCCGGTTCACCCACAGCAGGAACGGCCGGAACAGGTGGATGAAGCCGCGCGAGGGCAGTCCGATGAGCTTCGCCGCGAGCTCGGGGTGCGCGATCGCCCACGACTTCGGCGCCATCTCGCCGATCACGAGGTGCAGGAACGTGACGATGAGCAGCGCGAGCGCGAACGCCGCGCCGCCGGCCAGCCACTCCGGGAGACCCCACGCGCGGAACACCGGACCGAGCCACTCGTCGACCGCGGGCTTGGTGACCGCGCCGAGCGCGAAGGTCGACGCCGTGATGCCGAGCTGCGCACCGGCGAGCATGACCGTCAGCTCGTTCATGCCGCGCAGCGCCGCCCTGGCGGAGGCGCTGCCCGCGGCATCCTGCTCGAGTCGATGGCGGCGCGCGCCGATGAGCGCGAACTCGACGATCACGAAGAACGCACTGAGCACGATCAGCCCGATCGTGACGGGGATGACGACCCACGGATTCATCGCTCACCCTCCGCATCGACGATCGACACCCTGACCACGGATGGCACGTGCCGCTCGATCTCGACCACCTCGACGCGGATCCACGGCGCGACCGGTTCGTCCTCGGCGAGGTCGGCCCCGCTCACCGGCAGCTCGACCTCGACGATCTCGCCGAGCTCCGGCAGCCCGCGGCCCTCGGCGATGATGAGCCCGGCGATGGTCTCGTAGTCGCCGCGCGGCAGGTCGTGGTCGATCATGCGCGACACCTCGTCGAGGTGCACGTCGCCGTCCATCACCCACGTGCCGTCGCCCTCGGGTTCGGCCCCCGCGACCGGCGCGTCGTCGTGCTCGTCGCCGATCTCGCCCACCAGCTCCTCGGCCAGGTCCTCGATCGTGACGACGCCTGAGAAGCCGCCGTACTCGTCGATGACGCACGCGAGCTCGTTGCGGGTGCTGGTCAGTTCCTCGAGGGCATCCGGCAACGGCATCAGCGTCGGGATGACGAGCGGCTCGCGCATGATCTCCCGCACGGGCCGGCGGTCGCCGGGGTCGGCGCGCATCACGTCGGCGAGGTGCACCACGCCGATCGGCTCATCGCCGTCGCCGAGGACCGGGTAGCGCGTGTGGCCGCTGGCCATGACCCGCCGAAGGTCGCCGATCGCGGCGTCCGACGCGACGACGTCGACCCGCACGCGGGGCACCATCGCGTGCTCGACGTCGTGCCTGGGGAAATCGAGGATGCGATCGAGCAGGACGGACAGCTCCTCAGGCAGGTCGCCGCTCGCCCGGGAGTCGTCGATGATGTGCTCGAGGTCCTCGGCCGTGGCGCTCGAGTCGACGTCGTGCACGGGCTCGACCCGGATGAGCCGGAGGACGGCGTTGGATGCCGCGTCGAAGAACGAGATGAGCCATCCGAACACGGCGAGGTACACCTGCGTCGACCGGGCCAGCGCGCGGGCGAGCGGGTCGGGGTTCGCGATCGCGAGGTTCTTCGGGAAGAGCTCGCCGAAGATCATCTGGGCGACCGTCGCCAGCGCCAGGGCGAACACCGTGCCGATCGCGATGCCGACCGCCGCCGGCACGCCCGCGAGGCCGAGCAGCGTGCCGAGCGACTCGCCGATGAACGGTTCGGCCACGTAGCCCGCGAGGAGCCCCGTCACCGTGATGCCGAGCTGTGCGCCCGAGAGCATGAACGACGTGCGGCGCGTGACGGCGAGTGCGCGCTCGGCGGTCGCGTCGCCCTGCTCCGCCGCGGCGCGCAGGCGCGCCCGGTCGACCGACATGTACGCGAACTCCTGCGCCACGAAGTAGCCGTTCGCGGCGATGATCGCCGCGGTCAGCACGAGGCCGGCGAGCAGGAGGAGCAGCGCGGCGATCACGGGCGTTCCGGATCGTGGCGCGTGGCGGTCGGGTTCGGACGATCGGGGTTGGGCACGGTGTGCTCGACGCCTCCAGCAGGTCGGGTGATCCCGACGAGCGTATCGGGAACCACTGCGAACGCGATGGATGGACCGGCCGGCCGTACCCTGACCTGATGGATGCCTGCGCCGCGCTCGCCGACTCGATCGACCGCCTCGCCGGGCTCGGCTACCCGGATCGCCGGTTCCTCAAGGAGCTCGGTCGGGTCGCGGGCGTGCGGCGCGGACCGCTCTGGCTGACGGATGCCGCGACCGGCGGCCGCAACCGCATCCGCGGCCGCGGCTTCCACCCGGCCGTCGACGACGACACCGACGGCCAGGCGCGCCACTTCGCGGGCACGGTCGCGGTCGCCGCGCGCGTCGGCGGACCCGTCACGCGCTGGCTCACCGTGCACGTGCTGCGCGACGGACCCGAGTCCGCCGACGGGCGCCTCAGCGAGGAGGCGATCGAGTTCGCGCGCCTCGTGCGATCGGGGGGACTGGCCCAGGCGGATGCCGCCGAGTGGGTGCGGCAGCGGATCTGCCATCCTGACCCGGCCGCGTAGGCCGCCGCATCCGCTGCGCCGAGGTCGCGTGGCCGCCCCTCAGGCCACGTCGATCAGCACCTTCCCGACGGTGCCCGCCTCGACCGCGTCGTGCGCCTCGGCCGTGCGCTCGAGCGGGAACCGCGTGAGCGGCAGCCCGGCGTCCTCGCCGACGGGGAGCGCGCCGTCCTCGAGCGCGCGGGTGACGTCCTCCGCGGCGGCGGCGAGCGCGACGTCGCCGACCGTGTAGAGCAGCAGGAACTGGTAGCGGGCGTTGAGCGAGAAGTGGTGGCGCACGTCGAGCGTCAGCTCGGCGCCGCCGTCCGTGGCGTACACCGAGATGGAGCCGTGGTTGGCGATGACCGCGGCGTTCAGCGCGGCGTTGCGCGCGGGGGAGACCTCCACGACCTGGTCGACGCCGTCGGGGGCGACGGCGCGGATCGCGGCCGCCGCGTCCTCGGCGCGGTAGTCCACGACGTGGTGGGCGCCGGCCGCGGTCGCGAGGGCGGCCTTCTCGGGCGAGCTGATCGTCGTGATGACGCGCGCTCCGGCCCAGCGGGCGAGCTGGATGGCGGCGTGGCCGACGGCTCCGGCCCCGCCGGCGACGAGCACGGTCCGGCCCTCGAGCGACCCCGGCTGCAGGCGCGACGGACCGCCCTCGTGCACGGTGAGGGCCCGGTGGGCGGTCATCGCGGGCACGCCGAGGGAGGCGCCGATGTCGAAGCCCACCCCGTCCGGCAGGCGTACGACCCGGCTCGCGGGCAGGACGGCGAACTCCTGCGCGGTGCCCGTCGGCCGTTCGTGTGCGGCCAGGAACACCCAGACCCGGTCGCCGACCTCGACCCCGGCCACGTCGTCGCCGATCGCGTCCACCACGCCCGCGCCGTCCTGGTTCGGCACGACCTCGGGGAACGGCGTCGGCCGACCCGCGGCGGCGCCCGCGCGCGCCTTCCAGTCGGTGGGGTTCACGCCCGAGACGACGACGCGCACGCGCACCTCGCCCGGCCCGGGGCCCGGGACGTCGCGCTCGACGAGCTGCAGCACGGACGACGGACCGGTGGTGGAGTACGCGATGGCTCTCATGATGGGCGCAACGCGATCGAGGCCGTGGTTCTTCCGCCGGAGCCCGGACGCCGTGCCATGGTCAGGCGCGCTCGAGCAGGTCCTTGAGGACGCCGAGGTTCTCCGCGACGGCGGCGCGCACCCGCGGCGCGGCGAGGGAGACCATGAACCCCATGGCGCCGGATGCCGCCAGCTCGGCGGCGTTCGTCAGCGTCGTGGTGTCGCCCTCGCCGTCGAGCACGTACGTCGCGCGACCGCGGAAGCCGGCGATGACGCCCTCGACCGCGATGCGGCGGTCGGGGTCGAACTCCGTGACCTCGAACTCCTCCTCGCTGACCGACGGGAGGGTGCGCACCTGGCGGAACCGGCTGCCGACGCGCACGGGCAGCTCGGTGAGCAGGTGGGTCTCGCGGATCGCGTGGTTCCAGCGCGGGATGTTCCCGAAGTCGGCGAGGTAGGCGAAGACGTCCGGCCGCGGGCGGCGGATGGTGACGAGGTTCTCGAACTGCATCGGGTGCCTTCCGCGATCGTGGGGCGGGACCAGCTCAGCGTAGGGCGAACCGCCGTCGTGCGGCGTGCGGGCGGACGGCTCGGCACGGCGGAGCCCGGAGTACGCTCCAGACGTGGCCTCGAAGCCGGTCCCCGGTGCCGCCGTGACGCAGTTCGCGGTGCTCGACGCCCTGCTCGCCGGGGCGTACGAGTCGGGCCTGCGCGTCGGCGACGCCTGCGAGGTCGGCGACTTCGGCCTCGGCTGCCTCGAGGCGCTCGGCGGGGAGGTCGTCATCTTCGACGCGCAGGCGATCGAGTGCACCCTCGACGGCCCGCCCGCCGTGATGCGCCGCGACGAGACGCTGCCGTTCGCCATCCTGTGCCGGTTCCCCGACGTCCCCGGCACCGAGGTGGCGGGGCTCGACCTGGCCGGGTTCGCGGCGTCCGTCGACGAGGCGCTCGCGAGCCGCAACCTGTTCCACGCGGTGCGGTTCGACGGCGTGCTGTCCGAGGTGCGCGTGCGCGTGACGCCGCGGCAGCGACCTCCGCTCCCACCGCTCGAGGAGGTGACGGACCACCAGGTGGAGACCGTCGCGACGCAGGTGCGCGGCACGCTCGTCGGGTTCTGGACGCCGGCGATCTACCAGGGCATCGCCGTCGCCGGGCTGCACCTCCACTTCCTCAGCGACGACCGCGCACTCGGCGGGCACGTGCTCGACCTCGCCGTCGATGCGGGCGAACTGCGCGTCGCGGCCTTCGCGCGCTTCGACCTCCACCTGCCGACCGACGACCGGTTCCTGCGCACCGAGCTCACGCACGCCGAGGACCACCGGATCGTCGCGGTCGAGCGCGGCGGCGCCACGGGCTGATCCGGCGGAGCGGAGCGGACGGATGGTCGAGATCTCGGACGACGACTTCGACCGCATGCTCGGCGAGGTGTTCGAGGCGCTCCCCGACGACATGGTGCGCGGGCTCGAGAACGTGTCGATCTCGTTCGAGGACCAGCCGGCCGGGCAGCGACCCCGGCTCTACGGGCAGTACCGCGGGCACCCGCTGACCACGCGCGGCGTCTACGGGCTCGGCGAACTGCCCGACCGGATCACGCTCTACAAGAACACGCTGCAGCAGCACAGCGCCGACCTCGACGAGCTGCGGGCGAGGGTCCGGCTCACGCTCGTGCACGAGATCGGGCACTACTTCGGCCTCGACGACGCCCGGTTGCGGGAACTCGGCTGGGCGTAGGGCGCGGCCGTGCGCGCGGCCCGGCTCAGCGCATCAGCGCCAGAGCACCGCGATCGCCGCGTTGGCGAGCGTCAGGAGGCCGATGAGCCAGAAGATCGCCGCCGGCACCGCGCCGGTCTTCCGCTGGCGCCCGGCGCCGATGCCGAGCAGCGCGCCGATGACGACCAGGATCACGAGCTTCGTCCCGATCTTGGCGTAGTTCAGGTCGTACTCGATGCCCCACGGCGCCGCGAGCGCGAGGCCGGCCACGCCCGCGATGAGGAGGCCCCAGTTCATCAGGCGGGTGATGCCGCGCTTGCCGTTGAACAGTTCGACGACCCACGCGCCGAAGAGCACCGCGAAGCCGATGAGGTGGATGAGGACGACGAGGTGGCGGAGGAATTCCATGGCGTCACGCTATCGCGGGGTCGGCCGGTTGCGCTGGCGGGTGCGCCGAGCCGACCTGCTCCGCCAGGGCGACGATGATGCCGGCGGGGCCGCGGAGGTAGCAGAGCCGGTACTCGTCCTGGTAGTTCACGACCTCGCGCAGCGGCTCGGCCCCGAACGGCCGGAGCCGTGCGAGCGTCGCGTCGAGGTCGTCGACGGCGAACATCACGCGGTGCAGCCCGAGCGTGTTCGGCGGCGGCACCGCCGGCGACGGCGCGGATGCCTCTGGCCGGTCGTACCTCGTGAGCTCGAGGCGTCCGTGGCCGTCGGGCGTGCGCATCATCGCGATCTCGCTCCGCACGCCGTCGAGGCCCACGGTCTGGTCGGCGAATGCGCCCTCGATCCGCTGCCGGCCCTCGAGCTCGAGACCGAGTTCGCCGAAGAACGCGACGGCCGCATCCAGGTCGTCGACCACGATCGCGACGTTGTCCATGCGCAGGATGCCCATGGCGCCGAGCCTAGGCACGGCCGCCGACACGGGGCTCGAACTCAGGCGGTCGCGGCGAGTGAGCGCACGGCGCGCTCGATCGCCGGGCGCACGGCGAGGTCGGGGTCGATCGTGAGGCGGTGCAGCAGGAGCCCGTCGCCGAGGGCCATGAGCGTCCGGGCGGCGGGGACCGGGTCGGGGATCCCGGCGTCGGCGACGAGCCGATCGGTCCACCGCTCGAACTCCAGGCGCTGGTGATGCAGCGGCGCGAACAGCTCCTCGTCGTCGGCGACTTCGAGGAAGAGCGCGTACCGCGCCCGGGTGCGGGCGGCCATCGGGCCGGACTGGAACTCGATCAGCGCGCAGAGCCCCTCGACGATCGTCGCGGGCGTCGGCTCCGCGAGCACGTCCGGCGCGAAGTCGGCGCGCTCGTGCTCGGCCATCCAGTCGATGATCCCGGCGAGCAGGGCTCGCCTGGTGCGGAACCAGTTCGACGTCGAGCCGGCGGGCAGCCCCGCTCGATCGTCGACGCGCGCATGCGTGAGCGCCCGGACCCCCTCGGTGCCGAGCAGGTCGACCGCGGCGTCGAGCGCGCGCTCCTTCGTGGTGGGCATGGACACCCCCTCCCGTCGGGCCGACTATGAACATAGTTCAGCTATGAACGTGGTAATCCGTTGCGAGGGGGCGTGTCATGGTCGCGTACGCCGACCACGAGGTCACCGCCGACTCCTCGACGTGGACGCCGACGCTGCCCGACGCCGCGGGCTTCGACCACCTCGTCGTCGAGACACCGGGCCTGGCACGCGGCACGTACTCGCGGCGGCGGCTGCAGCCGCCGACCCTCGCCGTGTTCGGCCGGCTCGACCACCCGTGGGACGAGCCGCTGATCCGTCGTCTCTGCGGCGACCTCACGACGCACGCCGATCGCGTCGAGTTCGCGTTCGTCGAGGATGCGGCGCACTTCCTCACCGACGATGCGCCGAACGAGGTCGTCGAACTCGTGCTCGACTGGTTCGAGCGGGTCGGCAGCGCGTGAACCCCCGGTCACCGACCCGACTTCGAACGGCACACCACGTCTTCGGGCTCGCCCGCGCCATCCGACCGACGTGCTCTTGACGAACGGGCGCGACGGGGTGAGGGTGATCACGTCAACCGCAATGGCGCGGGATGCCGCGCACGGGGGAGCGAGCCGCATGCAGACCATGACCGACCTGACCACCGAGCAGATCGCCCGAGCGTTCTCGGGCCATCGATTCGAAGTCGCCGTGCCGCATCTCGCGGACGACGTGATCTGGACCTCCGTCGGCGGCGGACCACTGGTCGGCCGGAAGGCGGTGACCAAGGCGATCGAGCGCACCGCCCAGGAGCTCGCCGACGTCACGACCGAGTTCCAGCGGTTCCGGTCGGTCGTCGGGGAGGACAGCGTGGTCGTCGACGCCCTCGCCCGCTACACCGACGCCGACGGCGACGTGTCGATCGTGGCCTCGTGCGACGTGTTCGACTTCGCGGCCGACGGCCGGATCACCGAGATCGTGTCGTACATGATCGAGCTGCCGGCCTGACGGACCGGGCGGGTCGCGCGGCTCGGGCCGCGCATCCGCTCACGACCGGTGCAGGCTGGTCCCGGGCTGCCACACTGGCCCGATGCTCCTGCACCCCGACGAGCTGCCCATCGACGCCGACCTCGCGGCCGCGCTGGTGCGCCGCGAGCGCCCCGACTGGGCGGAACTGCCGCTGACGCCCGTGGGCGGGGGCACCGACAACCTGATGTTCCGCCTCGGCGACGACCTGCTCGTGCGGATGCCGCGACGGCCCGGCGGCGTCCGCTCGCTGCGGAAGGAGCGCGAGTGGATGCCGCGGCTCGCGCCCGCACTGCCGCTGCGCATCCCCGAGCCCGTGCACGTGGGGTCGCCGACGGAGGCGTACCCCGTCGAGTGGTCGGTGTACCGGTGGATCGAGGGCGCGCCGCCCACGGGCGGCACGGTCGACGACCAGGCACGCTTCGGCGCCGACCTGGCGGCGTTCGTCGGTGAACTGCACGGCACCGACCTCATGGGCGCGGAGCGTGCGGCGGAACTCGGCTGGTACCGCGGCGGCAGCCTGCACGAGCCCGTGGAGTGGGTGGAGCCATCGTTCGCGGCATCCCGGCCGCTGGTCGGCGAGGTGCTCGACCTCGACCGCCTCGAGCGCTGGTGGAGGGAGGCGCTGGCGCTGCCCGACTCGTCGGCGCCGCACGTGTGGCTGCACGGCGACCTCCGCCCGGGCAACCTGCTCGTCCGCGACGGCCGACTGCACGCCGTGATCGACTTCGGCGCGCTCTCGGTCGGTGCGCCCGACGCGGAGCACGCGCCCGTCTGGGACCTCCCGGCGGCCGCCCGCCGCGCCTACTGGGAGGCGATGCCGGTCGACGAACCGACCCGGCTGCGCGCCCGGGCGTGGGCGATCGCGGTCGCGATCAGCGGCATCCCGTACTACTGGGAGACGTTCCCGGAGTTCGTGGCGGAGTGCACGGCACGGCTCGCAGCGATCCTCGAGGACGGGTGAGCGCCGCGCCCACCCGTCCCCGAGGGGTCACCCCTGCAAGGCTTCGGTCGGCGCCGCCGGCGCCACGGTGAAGGATGCCGCGAGCAGCACCTCGTCGCGCGAGGACGGCCCGACGAGCAGTTCGAACGTGCCCGGCTCGACCACGCGCGCACTGCGCGCGTCGACGATCGTGCAGTCCGCGACGGCCACCTCGACCGACACGACGCGTGATTCGCCGGGCTCGAGGTCGACCACGCGGTACGCCTTGAGCTCCTTGTCGGCCCAGCTCACCGACGTCACCTCGTCGCGCACGTAGGCCTGCACCACCTCGCGCGCCGGGCGCTGGCCGGTGTTCGTGACGCGGACCTCCGCGCGCACGGTGTCGTCGGGGCCGTGCACGTCGCCCTCGATCCGGAGGCCGTCGTACTCCACGGTCGTGTAGGTGAGGCCCTCGCCGAAGGCGTGGGCCGGGCTCTGCGTGAGGTCGGCGTACCGGGTTCCGTGCTGGCCGCGGATCTGGTTGTAGTACGTCGGCTGCTGGCCGGCGTGGCGGGCGAACGAGATCGGCAGGCGTCCGCTCGGCTCGGTGAGTCCGAGCAGCAGCTCGGCGATCGCCCGGCCGCCCTCCATGCCGGGGCTGGCCGCCCAGACGAGGGCCGACGCGCGCTCCGCCGACGGCGGGAGCACGAGCGGCTTCGAGGCGAGCAGCACGACCACGAAGGGCGTGCCCGACGCCGCGACCGCGTCGAGGAGCGCGACCTGGTCGCCGACCAGCTTGAGGGTCGCGGTGGAGCGGCCCTCGCCGACGAGCTCGATGCGGTCGCCGACGACCACGACCGCGAGGTCGCTGCGTCGGGCGGCGTCGGATGCCTCGGCGATGAGCTCCGCGTCGGGGGCGCAGGGCACGACGACCTGCGGTCGGGGCTGGCCGTCGGGGAAGAACGCGCCCTCAGGGTCCTGCTCGAGGGTGAGGATGCGCGAGCCCTCGGCGTGCTCGACCGTCCAGTCGGCGGGGGCCGTTCGGCGGAGCCCGTCGAGGACGGTGGTGATCATCTCGCGCGGGTGGCCGTCGGGCAGCCAGTCCGCCTGGCCCGACGAGCCGGCCCAGTCGCCGAGCTGGGTCTGGGCGTCGTCGGCGAGCGGGCCGATCACGGCCACGCGGCGCGGCGTGCCGTCGGAGATCGCGCGGCCCGCGTCATCCGCGTCCCGGCCGGGCAGGAGCGGCAGCGCCCCGTCGTTGCGCAGGAGCACCAGCGATCGGCGGGCCGCCTCGAGGTTGAGCGTCGCGTGCGCGGCGGCGCCGACGACGTCGGCGATGCGGGCGAGGTCGGGCTTCCGGGGGTTCTCGAAGAGGCCGAACTCGAACTTCAGCAGCAGGATCCGCGAGACCGCGCGGTCGAGGTCGGACTCGGCGAGCAGCCCGCGCTCGATCGCCTCGAGGGCGCCGCGGAAGAACCCGGGGGTCGTCATGACCATGTCGTTGCCGGCCTTGACCGCGGCCGCGGCGGCGTGGGCGTAGTCGGGCTGGACCTTCTGCTCCCACACCATGCGGCCGACGTTGTCCCAGTCGGTGATGAGCGTGCCCGTGTAGCCCCACTCGCCGCGCAGGACGTCGTTCAGGAGCCAGTCGTTGACCGTGATCGGCACGCCGTCGGTGGTCTGGTAGCCGAGCATGAAGGTGCGGCACCCCTCCTTCGCGACGCGCTCGAAGGGCGGGAGGAACCAGGAGCGGAGCTTGCGCGGCGAGAGGTCGGCCTCGCTCGCGTCGCGGCCGCCCTGCGTCTCGGAGTACCCGGCGAAGTGCTTCGCGGTGGCGAGGACGGCGGTGTCGTCGTCCAGCCCGCCGCCCTGGTAGCCGCGCACCATCGCGGAGGCGAGCTCGCCGATGAGGAACGGGTCCTCGCCGAACGTCTCGTCGACGCGACCCCAGCGGAGGTCGCGCGCGATGCAGAGCACGGGGGAGAAGGTCCAGTGCACGCCCGTGGCGGCGACCTCGACGGCGGTCGCGCGGGCGACGCGCTCGAGCAGGTCGGCATCCCACGAGGCGGCCATGCCGAGCTGGGTGGGGTAGATCGTCGCGCCCTCGAAGAACGAGTGCCCGTGAATGCAGTCCTCCCCGACGAGGAGGGGGATCCGCAGCCGCGTCTGCTCGACGAGGTCGTGGGCGCGCGCGATGCGCTCGGGCGAGGCGTGCAGGATCGACCCGACGTGCTGGCGGAGGACCTGGTCCTCGAGGTCCTCTCGGGCGTCGAGCTGCATCATCTGCCCGACCTTCTCCTCGACGCTCATGCGGGAGAGGAGGTCGGCGATGCGGTCGGCGACGGGGCTCGTCGAATCGAGGTACATGGGAGTGACGATATCGGCGGTGGTCATGAGTTCTCCTCCGGCGCGGACGAGCGGGTGGGCGCGGCGGCGGCCGCGGGTGCGGGGCGGACGACGGTGACGGTGTCGTTGACGTTCATGCCCTTCTTCTTCATCGCGCGGGCGCGCTCGCCGGCGGACCGCAGGCGCGGGTTGACGTACTCGTCGATGCCGAAGTTGATGAGCGACAGGGCGACGCCGATGGCCGCGATGCAGAGCCCCGGCGGCAGGTACCACCACCACTGGTTCTGGCGGAACGCGCCCTGCGCGCTCGCCCAGTTCAGGATGGTGCCCCAGTTGTAGGTCGTGACCGGGATCACGCCGATGTACGACAGCGTCGTGAGCGCGAGGATCGCAGCGGTCACCGTGCCGACGAAGCTCGCGGCGATCAGCGCCATCAGGTTCGGCAGCATCTCGACCGTGATGATGCGGCGCAGCGGCTCGCCGTTGGCGCGTGCGGCCTGGATGAAGTCGCGATTGCGCAGCGACATCGTCTGGGCGCGCAGCACGCGCGCGCCCCACGCCCAGCCGATGAGGCCGAGCACGGCGGCGACGACCCACAGCGGCGGGTCCTCGAACATCGACGCGACGATGATGATGAGCGGCAGGCCCGGGATCACCAGGAACACGTTCGTCATGGCCGACAGGCTCTCGCTGCGCCATCCGCGCAGGTAGCCCGACATCACGCCGACCACGATGGCGATGAGCGTCGCGATGATCGCCGCGAGGAAGCCGACCACGATCACGCCGCGCGTGCCGTGGATGACCTGGCTGAGCACGTCCTCGCCGATGTGGGTCGTGCCGAGCCAGTGCTCGGCCGACGGCGGCTGGAAGCGTGCCGTGTTGTCGACCCCGGTCGGCGAGTACGGCGCCAGGACGTCGGCGAAGATCGCGACGAGCACGAAGAACCCGAGGATCGAGAGCCCCGCGATCGACTTGCGGTTGCGGAACATCGCGAAGGCCGAGCCCAGCTTCGAGCGGAACGTCGGTCGCGTGCGGGTCGGGCCGTCGCCCGGCTGACCGGCGGTGCGGATCGTCGCCGTGGCGGGCGCGCCCGCCGGGCGGTCCGTGGTGCGGTCGTTCAGGATGGCGTTCATGGCTCAGGCCTCCGTCTGGCGGGTGCGCGGGTCGAGGAATGCGTAGGCGACGTCGGCCAGGAGGTTCGCCAGCAGCACCGAGAGCGTGATCACGAGGAAGACGCCCTGCATGAGCGCGTAGTCCTTGGCGTTGGTGGCATCCAGCAGCAGCTTGCCAACGCCGGGGTAGCTGAAGACCATCTCCATCACGATCGTGCCGCCCACGATGAACCCGATCGAGAGCGCGAAGCTCTGGATCTGGGGGAGCACGGCGTTGCGTGCCGCGTAGCGCCACAGCACGCGCTCGCGGGGCATGCCCTTCGCCTCGGCGACCATCACGTAGTCCTCGTCGAGGACGGTGAGCATCATGTTGCGCATGCCGAGCATCCAGCCGCCGAGCGAGGCGATGATGATCGTGGCCGCGGGCAGCGTGCCGTGGTGGATGACCTGCCCGATGAACTCGGGCGACCACTCCGGCGTGATGCCGACGCCGTAGGCCTTGCCGATCGGGAACCAGCCGAGGTTCACCGAGAACAGGGCGATCGCGAGCAGTCCGAGCCAGAAGTACGGGATGGTGCTGAGGAACGTCGTGATCGGGATCATCGCGTCGAGCCGGCTCCCGCGCCGCCATCCGACGATCGCGCCGCCGATGGTGCCGATCGCGAACGAGACGATCGTCGCGAAGCCGACCAGCCCGATGGTCCAGGGCAGCGACTGGCTGATGACCTCGGTCACCGGCCGCAGGCCGTGCAGCAGCGAGACGCCGAGGTCGCCGCGCAGCAGGAGCGCCCAGTAGTCGAGGTACTGCTGCCAGAGGCTCTTGTCGGTGTCGAGGCCGAGGAGCGAGCGCAGCGCGTCGGCCGCTTCAGGGCTGACGTTGCGATTGCGCGCGAGGTACTGCGTGACGGCGTCGCCCTTCATCATGCGGGGCAGGAAGAAGTTGATCGTGATCGCGGCCCACAGGGTGAACAGGTAGAACAGGGCGCGGCCGCCGAGGAAGCGCCACGGGATGCGCGAGCGGCCGGCGGTGACGCGGGTCGCGGTCGTGCCCGCCTCGACGGCGTCGGGCAGGCCGGTGCCGGCGGTGCCGTCAGCGGTCGCCGCGCCGGGCGCGGTGCCCGTCTCGTCGGTGGGGGCGTGGGGCTGGGTCGCGGTCACAGTGCACCTCCGAGGATGCCGGATGCGGATGCGAAGTGCTCCTCGGGATCGGGGGATGCCGCTCGGAGCGCCTGCGTGTACGGGTTCTGGGGGCGGAGGATGACGTCGTCCGCGGGTCCGCGTTCGACGACGCGGCCCTGGTTGAGCACGAGGATCTCGTCGCTGAAGTGCCGCGCGGTCGCGAGGTCGTGCGTGATGTACAGCACGCCGAGGCCCTCCTCGCGCTGCAGCTCGGCGAGCAGGTTCAGCACGCCCAGGCGGATCGAGACGTCGAGCATCGAGACCGGCTCGTCGGCGACGAGGAGCTTCGGCCGGGAGGCGAGGGCGCGGGCGATGGCGACGCGCTGGCGCTGGCCGCCGGAGAGCTCGTGGGGGCGCCGGTCGATCACGGCGTCGGGGTCGAGGTGCACCCGGTCGAGCAGGCGTCGCACCTCGTCGTCGACCTCGTGCTTCGGCACGACGCGGTCGAGGTGCAGGGGGCGCTGGAGGTGGTACCGGATGGAGTGGTAGGGGTTCAGCGACGCGAACGGGTCCTGGAAGACCATCCGCAGCTGCCCGCGGTAGGCCCGCAGCGCGGCGCCGCGGCGCGGGATCGGCGTACCGTCGAGTCGGACCTCGCCGCTCGTGGGCGTCTCGAGCTGGGTCAGGATCTTCGCGATCGTCGACTTGCCGCTGCCGGACTGGCCGACGAGGCCGATCGTCTGGCCGGACTCGAGCGTGAAGCTCACGTCGTCGAGCGCGGTGATGTGGCCGGCGCCGCGGACCGCGTACACCTTGGTGACGGCGTCGAACTCGAGGATGCTCATCGCAGCACCATCCCCTTCTCTCCGGTGAGGCGTGGGAAGGACGAGAGCAGCTTCTTCGTGTAGTCGTCCTGCGGGTCGGTCCAGATGCGCTCGGCGGTGTCGAGCTCGACGATCTCGCCGTCGCGCATGATCGCGATGCGGTCGCTGATCTCGAGGAGCAGCGGGAGGTCGTGGGTGATGAAGACGACCGAGAAGCCGAACTCGTGCCGGAGCGCCGAGATCTGCTTGAGGATCTCGCGCTGCACGAGCACGTCGAGCGCGGTGGTCGGCTCGTCCATGACCATCAGCTGGGGGCGGAGCGCGAGGGCCATGGCGATCATCACGCGCTGGCGCATGCCGCCCGAGAGTTCGTGCGGGTACGAGCGGGCGCGCTGGGCGCCGACCTTGACGATCTCGAGGAGCTCCACGACCGCCTCGCGCCGCTGGCGGCGCGTCATGGACGGGCGGTGGACCTCGAAGACGTCCTCCAGCTGCGATCCGATCGTCGCGACCGGGTTCAGGGAGTTCATCGCGCCCTGGAACACCATCGAGATCTTGTCCCAGCGGAAGCGGCGCATCTCGTCGGCGTCGAGCGCGTTGACGTCGATCGCCTCGCCCGACGCGTCGTGGAAGACGACCGAGCCGTTGGTGATCACGGCGGGCGCCTTGAGCAGTCGCTGCACGCCGTAGGCGAGCGTGGTCTTGCCGCATCCGCTCTCGCCGGCGAGGCCGAGGATCTCACCGCGACGGAGGTCGAGGCTGACGTTCCGGACCGCTGCCACGGGCGGCTCGACGTCGTACACGACCGAGAAGTCGTGGACGGAGAGCAGGGTGTCGCTCATCGGGGGTGTTCCCTTCCGTGTGCCTTGGGGACGGGCGGGGGGGGGGGGCCCGGGGGCCCCCCCCCCCCACTCGATTCGGGTCAGCCGGCCGGCTGCAGCTTCGTCAGGATCTGGACGATCCCGGGCTGGGTCGGGTCGGCCGACGCGTACTGGTCGTCCTCGGTCGGGAAGCCGACGTAGTTGCGCGTGTTGTACTCGCCGAGCAGCGGGTGCGAGCCGAGCGGGATCGCGGGCACGTTCTCGACGAACGCCTCCTGCATGACGGCGAGTGCGGCCTCACGGTCGGCGTCGGACGACGCGTTCGCGTAGGTGTTCAGCGCCTCGGTGACGGCGGGGTCGTCGAAGCGGCCGAAGTTGAACTGCGCGCGGTCGTCGGCGATCCACTTCTGGTCCATCGTCGAGGTGTAGAGGCCGTAGGCGTTGCCGGTGTCCTCGAGCCAGTGGATGATCGCCTGGAAGGTGCCCTCCTGGCGAGCGGCGTCCCAGCCGCCCCAGTCCGGCTGATCGACCTTGACCTCGATGCCGAGCGCGGAGTCGAGCTCCTCGGCGATGAGCGCCTGCTCGGTGTTCCAGTCGCTCCATCCGGCCGGGACCGAGATGGAGAACGAGACGGCCTCGCCGTCCGGGTCGACCAGCTTGTCGTCCTTCCAGGTGTAGCCGGCGTCCTCGAGGATGCCCTTGGCCTTGTCGACGTCGACCTCGTACACGTCGTCCTCGTACTCGGGCAGGATCTCGTCGGACAGCAGGTCGCCGAGGCCGGTCGCGCTCCAGATCGCCGAGCTCGCACCCTCACGGGCGATGTCGACGTAGGCGTCGCGGTCGATCGTCCACGCCAGCGCCTCGCGCAGGGCGGGGTCGTCGAACGGCTTCGTCTGCAGGTTCATGAAGAGCGTGCCGGCGCCGGCCGTGGGGGAGGCGAGGAAGTGGTTGTCCTCGTCGGCGGCCAGGTAGCTGTCCTCGACCTGCGGGATGAACGCCTGCGCCCAGTCGGCCTCGCCCGAGACGAGCGCGGTGGTGAGGGCGGCGTTGTCGCCGTAGGAGACGTAGTTCAGCGTGGGAACGGCGAGCTCGCCGCCCCAGTAGTCCTCGTTCGCGGCGAGGGTGACCGACTCGGTCGACCAGGTGTCGAGCACGTAGGGGCCGGTGCCGACGGCGAGGCCCTCGTCGGTGAGCGGGTCGGTGTTCGGGTCCGCGATGTTCTCCCAGATGTGCTTGGGCACGATCGGGGTGTGCAGCACGCGCGACTGCGCGATGTACTTCGAGTCGGCGAACTTCAGGGTGATCGCGTCGCCGTCGACCGTGGCGCCCTCGTACTTCAGGCCCGAGGTGTCGGCGAGCGTGCCGTTGAGGTACATGTCGAAGGTGAAGACGATGTCGTCACCGGTGAACTCGGTGCCGTCGCTCCACTTCACGCCGCTGCGGGGGACGACGGTGAGCTCGGTGTAGTCCTCGTTCCACTCGACCGACTCGGCGAGCCACGGGGTGGTGCCCAGGTCGCCCGTCGGGTTCACGAGCGCGAGCGGCTCGAAGATGACCTTGGCGTAGCCGTACTTCGAGGCCGACGAGTCGCCGAGGTAGGGGTTGTGCGACTCGGTCGTGATCGCGCCGTCGGGCTTGGCGATCGTGAGCGCCGCGCCGCTGCCTGCCGGGGTGCTGTCTTCGGTGTTCGCGCCGGCGCAACCGGTGAGCGCGAGTGCGGCGACGACGCCGATCGCGCCGAGGGACGTGCTGAGCCTCATTGCTTCTCCTTCGTATGGGGGCACGACACCGTGCCTGCCCGAAGGATGACGACGGCGTCGAGTGATTGCGGGGTTAACTTACTATCGAGTAAGTAAGTTTCGCAACGCGGCGACTCCGGAGCGCGCCGCGGCCGTCATCGGCGGCGTCGCGGCGTGCGTCGGCGGCATCGCGGCGTGCGTAGACTCGGAGCCGGACAGCGAAGAAGGGGGCCGGTTGATGACCGGAGTGACGACGGGTCGTCGGCAGCCGCGATCGCGGCCCGAGACGCTCGCGCGTCGTCGCGACATCCTCGACGCCGCGGTGGAGACCTTCGGCAACAAGGGCTTCGCGGGCGGCACCCTGCAGGAGATCGCCGATCAGGTGGGCATGACCCACGCGGGGATCCTGCACCACTTCGGGTCGAAGGACGCGCTCCTGCTCGAGGTGCTCCGGCACCGCGACGAGACGGATGTCGCCGACCTCGAGGAGCAGCACATCCCGGGCGGGATGGCGCTGTTCCGTCACCTGGTGCGCACGGCGTTCGTGAACGCGCATCGTGCCGGCATCGTCCAGGCGTACGTGGTGCTGTCGGCGGAGTCGGTGACCGACGGTCACCCGGGGCGCGAGTTCTTCCAGAAGCGCTACGACACGCTGCGGGGCGAGGTCGAGCAGGCCTTCCGCGTGGTGTGCGCCGAGCGTGGCGTCGACGCGCCCGAGACGGTCGATCTCGCTGCGGCGAGCATTCTCGCGGTCATGGACGGCCTGCAGGTGCAATGGCTGCTCGACCCCGACGTGGTGAACCTCGCCCACGCATCCGAGTTCGCGATCGAGGCGATCGTCGACTCGGTGATCTCGCCGTCGCCGTCGCCGCTGGTCTGACTGCCGGACGCCGGCCCGACCGACCGGCGAATGCCCGTCGGTGCCGCGCCCTAGCATGAGGTCCATGTCTGCAGACGAGTTGAGCTTCCGGACGACGATCGGCGTCGAGGTCAAGGGCGAGACGTGGAGCTGCGTCGAGATTCCCGGCTCCGCCGAGTTCTTCGGGACCGGCCGGTCGGTGCGGGTCGACGCGAGCATCGATGCCGTGCGTCTCGAGAACGTCGGCGCGATGGTGACCGGCACGGGAGGCCACATGGTGTCGCTGAACGCGAAGGTTCGCAAGGCCCTCGGAAAGGACGTGGGCGACTCGGTCGACGTCACCGTCACCAAGCGATAGCGCAGACGCGGTCGCTCGAGGGGCGGCATCACGCCGCGAGCGCATCGCGCACCTCGAATCGCGCCCGCCCGCCGACCCGCGGAACCTGCTCCGGGTCGAGGTGGGGTGGCGGGATGAACCTGACCTCGCTCGGGCCTGCGTGGATGCGCCATCCGTCGCGGTGGATCACGTGATGGCAGAAGCTGCAGAGCAGAACGCCGTTCGAGAGGTCGGTCGGGCCGGCGTCGCGTTCCCACCAGTCGATGTGGTGCGCCTCGACGTAGCCGATGTCCTGCCCGCATGACGCGCAGCCGCCGTCGCGCTCGCCGAGTGCGAGCCGCTGCGCCTTGGTGAAGAGTCGCGCGGATCGCCCGAGATCGAGCGGGAGGCTCTGGCCGCCGAGCACGGCCGGAATGAGTTCGGCATCGGCCGCCATGCGGCGGGCGGTGCCGGCGGAGATCGGCTGGTCGAGGCCGTCGATGCGGGCGTGGCCGAGCCCCGTCACGAGTGTCTCGAGGTCGACGCGGACCACGACGGTCGCCTTGGCGAGCGGTGCGGCGGCCTCGGGGCACCCGAGGCTGTGGCGCGCCAGCGCGGCGAGCGCGTCGGCCTGGATCTGCGGGATCGAGCGCTCGTCGGCGACCACGGGAGACGGAGTCTGCGCAGCGTGCGCGGGCTCGCGTCGGCGCAGCGCGTCGCTCGCGAGCGCTTCGAGTGCCGCCTTCACCGGTGCCGCGCTCTCGGGGTCGAGGCGGGCGTGCAGGTGGACCATGCCGCGGGCGTCCTGGCGCATCGTCAACGAGCGCTCGGCCCGCAGGGCGTCTTCGCGCGGTTCGACGCCGCCCGGATCGAGCTGCGCCTCCGCCTCGCGCACGCCGCGCATGAGCGTCTCGAGCGGCACGCGCGCCGCCAGCTCGACGAGGGCTGATTCGACCCGGTCGACTCGCGCGTCGTCCGCGCGCGCCGATGCCCGGTCGAGCGTCGACGTGATCGCGGACGCCGCCTCGACACTGATCGACGCGGCCGCCAGCGCGGCGCCGACGTGCGGATGTCGCGATGGCGCCCGCTCGCCGCGAAACGTCGACCGTTCGGCGGTGGCGGAGCCGACGGCGATCAGCCTCGCCGCGTCGGCACGTGACGTGCCGGTCGACGCCGCGATGAGTCGCGTCGGGTTGTGGAACCCGTGCGCCCTCGCGAGCCCGTCCTGTCCGAGTTCCGGCTCGGATCGCTTCGCGACCTCGGCGGCGACCCGGGCGAGCGCCGCGTCGACATCGCGTCGCAGCTTCGCGAGCGCGTCCGTGACGCGTACGAGGCCCGCGTCGCTCATCCGCTCCACGTCGTCCTGCAGCGCGCTGCAATGCGTCGTCGTCGGCGGCGCCGCCACTCGTTCGCGACCACCGGGATCCGGCACCGCCCGCTCGCGAACACCGGGCGCCGGCATCGAGCGCTCGCGACCACCACGATCCGGCATCGAGCGCTCGTGACCCTCACGATCCGGCACCAAGCGCTCGTGACCACGACGATCCGACACCGAGCGCTCGCGAGGCGGCACGGCCTGCGGCGTCCGCTCGTCATCGACACGCACCGCGGACGCCGGGCCGCCGACGTGTTCCGTGCGCACCGCCGCGTGGTCGTCGACACCCCGCACCGGCATCGCACGCACCGGCATCGCACCCGCCCATGTCGCTCGGAGCGCGGCGAGCTCGCGCTCGAGCGCGGCCAGCGCCGGCGGCGCCGCGTGCGCCGCGTGCGCCGTGCGCGTCGGTGATTCCATGGCTCCATCCTGCAGGCACCCACCGACATCCGATCGCTCCGAAAACAGCCCCCGACCAGCCATTTAACCTGCGGAGAGGCAGGCGGAACCGCGGCCTGTGGAGGACGACTCAGTCGAGCTCGCGGAGCGCGGTGGTCCGCGCGCTCGGGGTGTCGCCGGTGTTGACGACGCCCTGCGGCTCGATCAGGATCGCCGAGACCTCGCCATCCGCCTTCGGGCAGTGCTCGACGCCGCGCGGCACGACGAAGACGTCGCCCGGGCCGAGGTCCACGTCGCCGTCGCGCAGCTGGATCACCAGGTTGCCCGAGATCACCATGAACAACTCGTCGGTGTCGGGGTGGGAGTGCCAGGTGAACTCGCCGAGGAGCTTGACGACCTTGACCTCGTAGTCGTTGACGCTCGCGAGCCGGCGCGGTTGCCAGGGCTCGGTGAACGAGTCGAGGGCGGCGTGGATGTTGCGTACGCGGGCGTCCATCGTCAGATCCTCGCGCCCGAGGAGGTGGCCGGCAAGTCGTTCGCGTGGCACCGTCCCGGATCCGCCGGGGAGGACCGCGCGTCGGGCCATGATGGCGCGGGCTGGAGCGACTCGACGGCCCGCTCCACCGCACCGTGGCCGGACGTGGGTCGCGCGCGACACCCGCGGAGCCGGCCCAGGGGCCTCCCCGGCCCCGCTACTCACCCGGCCCGGCGACTCACCCGGCCCGGCGACTCACCCGGCCCGGCGACTCACCCGGCCCGGCGACTCACCCGGCCCGGCGACTCACCCCGGCCCGCGCCGCGCGAACGCGCCCGCGAACACCGCGTGCAGCAGCGGGATGACCGACACCCCGAGCAGGATGCCGCCCCAGACCGGCTCGTCTAGCCGGAGCAGGATGCCGCCGAGGAACAGTCCGACGAAGATCACGGCCGAGACGATGCGGCCGGCGGTGCGTTCGAGCCGCGTCATCCGCTGCTCGATCTGGGGCGACCTCGCGACGAGGCGGCCCTGCTCGATGCGGTCGACGACCTTGTCGAGGCGCTGCGGCAGACGCCAGGCGGTGCCGACCACCGAGACCGCCTCGCGGCCGAGCGCCTGCACGAGGTTGCCGCGCTCGTCGCGCAGGAGCTGGGCGGCGTAGGGCTCGACGGCGTCCCAGATGTTGAACTCGGGGTCGAGCGAGCTGCACATGCCCGACGTCAGCGACATGGCGCGAATGATGAGCAGGAAGTTCTCGGGCAGCTGGAACGGCAGCGTCCGCATCACCTCGCCGAACTCGATCGCGAACCGGCGCAGCTCGCGCTCGTCGACCTGCGCGAGCTCGGCGAAGCCCATGCCGCCGAAGCGCGCGAACAGCTCGGTCATCGCCCGCTCGAGTTCCGCGGTCTCGGCGGTCGGCAGCAGGAACCCGACGCTGCGGAAGGCCTCGACGAGGCGCTTGCCGTCGCGCGCGGCAACCGCGATCATCAGCTGCTGCAGCGCCTGCCGCAGCCCGTCGGGCACCTGGCCCATCATCCCGAAGTCGATGAAGGTGAGCTTCCAGGCGGGAGCGGCGGGTGAGCCGGGCGAGCCGGGCGAGCCGGGTGAGTCGGGTGCAGCAGCGGATGCCGCGTGCGGCGCGGGCCCCGCGCCATCCGCGCCATCCGCCCCACCCGCCAGCACGCCGACCGGAGTGACGAAGATGTTCCCCGGGTGCGGGTCGGCGTGGAAGTACCCGTCGCGGAACAGCTGGTCGAACATGACGGTCGCGAACTGCGTCGCGACGGCCTTCGGGTCGATGCCGGCGGCGATGAGCGCGGCGCGGTCGTTGATCTTGATGGCGGTGACGTCGGCGAGGGTGAGCACGCGACGGGTGGTGCGCTCCCAGACGACCTCGGGTGCCGCGACGCGCGGGTCGCCGGCGAAGCTCGCGGCGAACCGCTCGGCGTTCTGCGCCTCGTTGACGTAGTCGATCTCCTCGAGGCTCGTGGTGGCGAACTCCTCGACGAGGCCGGGCAGGTCGACGCGGTTCGAGACGAACCGCACGCGGCTGAGCCAGTCGGCGACGCGGCGCAGCGCCTTGAGGTCGACGTCGACGATCACCTCGATGCCGGGCCGCTGCACCTTCACGACGGCGTCGTCGTAGCCCATGTCGGCGGCGTCGACGGGGGAGAGGCGGGCGCGGTGCGCCTGGCCGAGGGATGCCGCGGCGACCGGGGTCGGGTCGAACGACGCGTAGGCGCGCTCGAGCGGCATCCCCAGTTCGGCCTCGGCGAGGCGGCGGATGTCGTCGAACGGCACGGGCGGCACCTCGTCCTGCAGCCCGGCGAGCTCGCGCGTGATCTCGGGTGGCAGCACGTCGAGGCGCGACGAGAGGTACTGGCCGACCTTGATCATGAGTCCGCCGAGGTCGACGGCGAGCACGTGGAAGCGTTCGGCGATGCGCGTCAGCCGAGCCGCGCGCCCGCGCGCCGCGAACCGGGCGAGCCCGAACCGCGGCAGCACGATCTCGAACCACCAGGTCTGGAAGATGTACCTGGCGGCGAACCGGAGGATCCGCCGGTAGCGGGCGCGCGTGTTCCCCACATCGGGCATCCTGCCTGCCGGATGCCGACGTGTCGAGGGCACTCGGTCAGCCCTGGGCGAGGATCGAGTAGAGCTTGCGGCGCGCGTCCTCGAGGACCTCGACCGCCTCCTTCACCTGCTCGGGCGTGCCCGAACGGCCGACCTGCGCCGCCGCCTGGGCGAGTTCCATGCCGGCCTTCGGAAGCGCGCCGGCGTTGCCCCAGTCACGGCGACCGCCGCCGCTGCCGCTGCCGCCACCCGACGGGGTCGGCCACGGGGTGCGGTCGGCGGATGACTCGGCCTCGGCCTTGCCCGCCTCGGTGAGCGTGTACGTCTTGCGCCCGTTCGCCTCTTCGGCGGTGATCAGCCCCTCGTCGGCGAGCAGCTGCAGCGTCGGATACACCGAGCCCGCGCTCGGCTTCCATGCCCCGCCGCTGCGCTCGGCGATCTCGTTGATGATCTGGTAGCCGTGCATCGGCTGCTCGGCGAGGAGCGCCAGCACCGCCGCGCGCACGTCGCCCTTGCCCATGCGCGGGGCGACCTTCTGCTCGAACATCCCGCGCAGTTCCTGCATGGCCTCCCAGATGCCCTGGCCGGGGTTGCCCCGGCCCCAGTTGCCCGAGCCGCTGCCGAAGCCGCCGCCCATGTACGAACCTGAATCGCTCATGATCTGCCTCCCTGAACCGGGGCCCTCAACGGGTCTCGACGATATGTCAACGATATATCGCTCGGATGGGCGGCTGGTCGTGAGTTGGCTGTGAAGAAGCGGCCGGTGCCGCCGAGGAGTCGACGGTCCGGCGCCTCAGCCCGCGAACTCGAACTCGAGCTCGACCTCCGGGTCGATGCTCATGATGATGCTCGAGTAGAACGTGCGCGCCTGATCTTCGAGCACCGGACGGAAGCCGTCGATGTGCTCGGCCACCGCCTCGTCGGTGAGCACCTGCTCCACGACCTCGAACTTGTCGATCTCGGGGGTCGTCCAGCTCAGGATGCCGTTCTCCTCCTTGGCCACCTCGAGGTCGGGGTTGTCGTAGCCGAGGAACTCGAACTCGGGAATGGAGATGCGGTAGGCATTGCCGCCGGTCCTGGTGATGTCGACGTCCTGGCCGTCGATGCCGAACTTCGCGTCGAACTCGTAGCGGACGAGGAGGTTGCGCTCGGTCAGCGGCAGGTCGAAGAGGCCGAAGATGTTGAGCGGGTCGCCCTGTTCCTCGGCGATCTCGGTGATGCCCGCGCTGACGAGGATCACCTGCTCCTGCTGGGTGACGGAACGGACCACCTGCACGTCACGCGTCTCTCCTGCGCCGAGCAGCTTGCCGACGGCGAGCCCCGCGATCGTCGCTCCGGCGATGAGCAGGAGCACGACGAAGACCAGCAGGAGCTTCGCCCACAGCGGCGTCTTCCTCGCCGGCGCGGGTTCGCGCGCAGCGGGCGGGGCGTCGGACGTGGTCGGTGGCGGCGTGGCCGGAGTGGTCATGCGGTGATCCCCTGGGTGAGTGCGACGGCGCAGTACTGGCAATCTAGGGGGTCGGCAGCGCACTGCGCGAGGGTGTTGCGAATCGCCGCGAGACCTCGTAGTCCCGACCGATTCAGCCGACCTCTGCGGTTCCGGTCAGCCGCTCGCCCAGGATCGTCGCTCGCGACAGCTGCACGCTGCGCGCCTGGCCTGCCGCGAAGCGCAGGAGTCCGAACGGTGCCCGCAGGTCGAGCTCGTCGACGACTCGTGAACCGGCGCCATCGGCCGTGATGTCGTAGCGGTAGCGCATGCGCACCCAGCCGGGGCTGCGCACGTCACCGCCGACGGTCACCGTGTCGGGGTCGCCGTCGGCGCCGTCGTCGCGCCGCAGGGTCACGCGGATCGGGTTGTCGAGGTGGCGCCCGAACGGCATCGGGAAGCGCTCGACCGCGGTGTAGTGCGTCGTGCCGTCGACATCGGCGATGTCGCGCACTTCGACGACGAGCGGCGACAGCCCGAGGTAGTTGCGGGGCTCGGCGAGGTGGCCGGCGATGACCTCGGGCGGGGCGGCGAGGTCGAACTCGTGGCGGATGATTCGGCGGGGCATTCGGGTCCTATCGGGCGCGGCGACGGGCGGTGACGAGCACGAGTCGCAGGGCGCCGATCGCGAGTGCCGTGACCACGCCGATCGCGACGGCCGCCAAGCCAGGCGTGGTGGTGGGCGCGAACCCCGTCGGGTCGGTCTCGACCGCTGCCTCGGCTGAGGTCACGGCGTCGTCGGTCACCGACGTCGCGGCGCTCCCGGAGGCGGACCCGGCCCAGGTGCCACCGCCGAGTCCGGCGATCGGCGCGGTCGTCGCCGAGAACGACTGGGTGGGCGACGCGTCCGTCGATGTGATCGTGGGTGGCGCGATCGTGGGCGGCGGCGTCACGGGGCGACCGGGCCGGGCGGTGGGCGGACCGGTCGTGGGCGCAGGCTGGGTCGGCGGCGGATTCGTGGGTCGCGGGTTCGTGGGCGGGCCGGCCGTCGGCGCGGGATGCGTGGGCGGCGGGTTCGTGGGTCGCGGGCTCGGCGACGGCTCCTCGCCGTCGCCCGCGACCAGGCGGATGCCGCCGAGACTGAGCTGTGCGGCGCGGTCGCCCGAATCGGAACGCGCGATCACCAGGAGCAGTCGCCGTTCGGCGTCCGGCGCGACGAGCGCGGCCGAGTAGCGTCCGTCGCCGGCCGCGGCATCCGCCCCTGTTCCGTCGTCGGTGAACGCGATGGAGGATCGGGTTCCGTCGTCACCCAGGAGCAGTCCCTCGACCGAGTCCGGTGCCGACGAGCCTCCGGTCAGCTCCGCGATGGCGGTGACCGCACCGGTCTCCGGGTCGGTCTCGGTGCCGACCGCGAGGGCGAGCGAGCTGCCCCGGAAGGTCACGCCGAAGCCGACGGTCGTGGGTTCGGTGCCCGGCGAGGTGACGCGCAGCTGCCAGGAGCCGGGTGTCGGGCCGTCGACGACCGCGGTCGTGCGGAACGGCGCCCCGGCCGAGGCGGGGTCGTCGGCCGTGCTCGTGCGCACGGCGCCATCCGGGCCGATGAGCTCGCCCACGACGCCGGGTGCCGCGAGGATCGTCGCGCTGATCGCCTGCTCGTCGCCCACCCCGAACTCGATGACGCGTTCGCCCGACGCCTCCAGTTCGAGGTCGCCGGCGGTGACGAGGCCGGAGTCGTCGCCGAAGGACATCGCCGTCGACGAGTCGGTGATGAGCGGGGATCCGGGTGTGCCGGACTCCGATGCGGACTCGGCGGCCCGCAGCTGCGCGTTCGCCGTCGCCGTCGCCGTCGCTGTCGCCGTCGCCGCCGACTCGATGAGCCGTGGGGCCACGAACGACGTGAAGTCGGCCGCCGACTCGGTCATCGACGTGTGCAGGGTGCCGACGCGCTGCCGGTCGGTGATGTAGGGCAGGCCGAACGCGCTCGCGACCTCGACGACGCCGTCGCCCTCGCCGCCGAGGCCGCACGTCGTCGGCCACGGGTCGCCGGCCATGATCGCGAGCTTCACGCCCCGGGTCTCGCGGGTCACGAGGTTGAAGTCGACGAGGACGCCGGGCTGGAGCTCGATCGCGGAGAGGCTCGGGATGATGTCGGAGCAGGGCGAGCCGAGGTTCGGCGTGCCGAGCTGAAGCAGGTGCTCCACCGCCGGCAGGTCGTCCGTCATGGTGATGTCCGCGGCGAGGTACCGGCGCGAGATGAGCCCGCCCATCGAGTGGGCGACGAGATCGACCTGCTGCGCCTCGAGGTCGTCGCGCACGGCCTCGACGTAGGTCGCGAGCTCGCGGGAGTTGCCCACGAGGGTCTTGCCGCGCCGCATCGGGTCGATGATCGATCCGGTGTCCATGACGCCGGGGTACTGCCCGTCGCCGACGGCGAAGGCCTTCCAGTCCGGATGCCTCGCGGTGAAGTTGTCGGCGTAACCGGCCCATCCCGCTGCGCTGCTGTTCCAGCCGTGCACCAGCACGACGGGCTTCGGCACGACCGGGAACGTCATGGTCGCCTCGTCGACCAGGCCCGCGCCGGTGCGCAGCGTGAGTCGCAGCATGGGGTCGGTGGCCGGCGTGCCGTCATCCGCCCAGGCCCGGTCCTCGGTGTCCCAGCCGAACTCGTACTCGTTGGGGCCGGGCTCGGCCGTGCGCACGGTGGGCGGCACGATGACGGTGCCATCCGTCTCATCCCGGATCTCGATGGTCACCTCGTCGGCGTCGCCCGGGTTGTCGACGAGCGCGGTGAGGCGGAGCACGTTGCCGTCGATCACGCCGTTGGAGTCGACCTCGATCCATTCGGTCGTGGACGGGACGTCGAGCTGCTCGACCCTGAGGTCGGCCGTCGGCATCGGTGCGTTCATCGGCCCGATCGTGATGGATGCATCGACCGTCACACCCTGGAAGGCGCCGCTGACCGAGACGCCGTTCTCCTCGATCGTCTCCTCGGAGACCCCCGGGATCCCGACGCCGGCACCGTGGAAGTCGGCGATCGCCGTGCCATCGGGGTTGAGGATGCCGGTCGCCCGGAGGAACAGGCCGCCGCGGCCCGGGATGCCGGGGGTGCTGCCGAACTGGTCGGTGAAGGTGCCGAGCGTGTCGAACATGGCCGAGTGGGTGAGCGTGTAACGGCACTCGGCGCCCGATCCATCGAGCTCGAGCGCGAACGACGGCGTGATCGACGACGAGGTCGTCTTCCAGTCGGTCTCGACCTCGTCGCCCCAGTACTCGGTGATGTGCTCGGAGAAGGTACCGCCGGCGGTCGTGATGCCGTACGGATCGCTGTCGGCGTAGGCCGGTGCACCGATCGACTGGTCGTCGAACCCGACGTTGCCGGTGACATTGGACTCCGTCTGCATGTGCTGGGTCGTGCTCGCCTGCGGCACGGCAGGCGGGCTCCACGTGACCTCACCGCTCGCCGCGGTGGTCGCGCCGACCGTGTAGTCGGCGGGCAGCGCCGCGCAGGAGCCGCCCCACCCGGGGCCCGCCGCCAGGGCGGGAGCGCCGGCCACCGCGCCAGCACTCACCACACCGAGGATCACCGCCGCGGCCAGGGGCCGCCGAAGAAGATGCCGTCGCACGGCCTGAGGGTAGCGGCGTGCGGATGCGGAAGGTCATCCCCGCTTCGGGGGGTTTCCGTGCGCGTTCGCGCACGCTGCGCAGGACGCCGGGACCAACGCCCCGCCGACGAGCGTGGTGCCCCCCGCAGGCTGGTTGCGCAACGAGAAGAGAGCGGAGCACTCCGATGACGATCACGCAGTCCGACCGCAGTAGCGGCGACATCCTCGGATTCGTCGTGTCCGGCGACGTGACGAAGGCCGACTACGACGTGATGACGCCGGCGGTCGAGGCTGCGGTCGAGGAGCACGGCACGGTGAAGGTGATGCTCGACCTCACCGACTTCCGGTGGGAGACGGTCGGCGCGTGGGGTTCCGACCTGCACTTCGGTCGCGAGTTCCACGAGAAGATCGCGCGCATGGCGATCGTCGGCCATGAGAAGTGGGAGGAGCGGCTCGCCCACCTCGCCACCCCGTTCTACGCGCAGGAGGCGGCGTACTTCGAAGACCCGGATGCCGCCTGGGCCTGGCTCCGGAGCTGACGTCGACCAGCGCACAGTCACCCCAGCGCGCGACGAAGACACCTGACGGACCTCATGCCGCCCGATCCGCGCGCAGCTCGAACCTCGCCCGGCCGCCGAGTCGTGGCACCTGGGCCGGGTCGATGTGCGGTGGTGGAATGAACCAGACCTCGGTCGGGCCGGGCCGAATCTGCCATCCGTCGCGGTGGATCATGTGGTGGCAGAAGCTGCAGAGCATCACCCCGTTCGAGAGGTCGGTCGGGCCGGCGTCGCGTTCCCACCAGTCGATGTGGTGCGCTTCGACGTAGCCGATGTTCTGGCCGCAGGAGGCACAGCCGCCGTCGCGTTCGCCGAGCGCGAGGCGCTGCGCTCTGCTGAAGAGTCGGGCGGCCCGGCCGAGATCGAGGGGGAGGCTGTCGCTGCCGAGGACGGCGGGGATGAGCTCGGCGTCGGCGGCCATGCGCCGTGCCGTGCCGGCGGAGACGGGCTGCTCGAGCCCGTCGATGCGCGCGTGACCGATGCCGTCGATGAGGGTGTCGAGGTCGACGCGCACGACGACGGTGGCCTTGGCGAGCGGCGCCGCGGTCTGCGCGCAGCCGAGGGCGTGGCGGGCGAGGGCGGCGAGCGCGTCGGCCTGGATCTGCGGGATCGACCGCCGGTCGTCGACGGCGGGCGCGAGATCACCGGGTTCGCGTCGGCGCAGTGTGTCGCCGACGAGTGCCTCGATCGCGGCCTTGACCGGGGCTGCGCTCTCGGGGTCGAGGCGACCCTGCAGGTGCACCACACCACGGCGGTCTTCTCGCATCGTCAGCGAACGCTCCATCCGGAGTTCGTCTTCGCGAGGCTCCACGCCGTCGGGATCGAGCCGCGTCTCCGCCTCGCGCACCCCTCGCATCAGCGTCTCGAGAGGGACCTTCGCGGCCAGATCGACCAGTGCTGCCTCGACGACGTCGACGCGGCTCGCCTGCGCCCGGGTCGCCGACCGGTCGAGCATCGACGTGATCGCGGACGCCGCCTCGATACTGATCGTCGCGGTGGCGACCGCGGCGGCGACGCGCGGATGCCGCGCCGGCATCCGCTCACCGCTGAGCGCCTGCCGCTCGGCCGTCGCCGCACCGACGGCGATCAGCCGGTGCGCATCGGCCCGCGAGCCGCCCGTCGCGGCCGCGATCAGGCGCACCGGATTGTGGAAGCCATGTGCCTTCGCGAGCCCGTCGACACCGAACTCCGGCCCGGACCGTTTCGCCGCTTCGGCAGCGACCCTGGCGAACACGGCGTCGATCTCGCGCCGGGTCTGGGCGAGCGCATCGACGACCTGCACCAGCCCGGCGTCGCCCATCTGTTCCACATCGACCTGCACCGACCCAGTCGCCGGACCCCACGCCGGCATCGCCCCCGCCCACGCCTCGCGCAGCGCCACCACACCGCGCTCGAGCGCGACCAGCGCGCGCAGCGACGGGTGCGACTGCTGCGCGGGTGCCGGGGCCGGTTCCATGCTTCGATCCTGCACCCACCCACCGACATCCGCTCGCGCCGGAAAGCACCGCTGACCGGGGATTCTGCGTGTGGAAGAATCGCCGCGAACGTGCCCTGTGGAGGAGGGGTCACGCCGCCCCGTACGCGGCCGGCCGCGTCATCCGCCGCTCAGCCCAGCGCGACCAGCAGGCTCAGCAGTGCCAGCAGGGCGACGACCGGCGTCATCGTGTATCGCTCGGGCGTGCTCCGCGAGATGGCATTCATCACGATGCCGATCACGAAGTAGCCGAACACGACCCACATGCCGACCGCGGAAACGCTGTCGGGTACGACGTCGATCAGGTCGACGCGGTCGAGTGCGAGCACGGCGATGACGGCGTAGATGACGATCGACAGGAGGCTGCCGACGCGCAGCCGTGCCGGAAGCACACGGTGCGCACCGCCCCACGCGAACCTGCCGAATGGTGCGCCGAGCGCGAGTGCGAGCTGGAACACCGCGAGCAGGGCGAGGATGACGGTCAGGGCGATCGCGGCGGCCATGGGCCGAGGGTATCGGCTGACGGCAGCGACGTGCGCGTGCCGGGGCGGCATCCGCTCGCCACTGAACGCCTGCCGCTCGGCGGTGGCGGGACCGCATCCGCTCGCCGCGCGGGGAGACAGCGAAAGCCCCCGTCCGGGGGTCGCCTCACCGCCACGTGCGGAGTAGGCCGGTCGCGTACGACGTCGCGCCGGTGATCGGGCACCGGCCCAGTGCTTGGGGGAGCACCATGGATGGTTTTCGCGCGCTCATCGCTCCGATCGCCGTGGTCGTATTGGCCGCTCCGGTCCTCGCCGTCACGTCGGCGGCGCCCGCATATGCGGCCCCGGATGTCCAAGTGGCGGTCACGATCGAGCGGATCCGGTTGCTCAACGGCGACGACGGATGCGGCGACCCGGACTGGTACGTCAAGCTGAACATCGCCGGTCAGGCCTACAACAACGAGGACACGCCGTCGCAGGACGACCTCGAGGGCAACGCGGACATCTCGCCCGACTGGGAGTTTTCGCGAACGGTCGACGCCGCCACGCTCTCTCCCGCCGGACAGATCCCGATCAGCGTCGAGGTCTGGGAGGAGGACGGAGTCGCCTGCTTCGGTGACGACCTGTTCGACGCCTCCCAGTCCGCCGGCGCGGCGGTCGCGGGTTTCGCTACGATCGCCCCGTGCCAGGCGCAGCTCGACGGCCAGACCATCGCGTGCGGCGCGAGCGGCGTGTTCGCCGGCACCGACGACGATCGCGTCGAACTCACGATGCGGGTCGAGGTGCAGCCGCCGCCGAGCGCGCCCGGTCTCCGGATCCGCTGCACGCACGCGCCGGCCTGGCCGCAGGCGGGCGACACGGTGACGATCACCGCGGAGGCACTCGACGGCGCGCTCGCCCCCCTCTTCGCCGACGACCTCGAGATCTGGGTGCAGCAGGACACGACCGATGCGGCGACGCGCACCCGCGTCGTCGATACCGCGAGCGTGACGACCGCGACGACGACGTTCGTCGCGACGGGAGACGCATCCGACGACAACCGGTTCGGCTACGGGTGCGGCCTCACCAAGGACGGCACGCAGATCTTCAGCGGATGGCGACTCGCCACCGAGGGCGACCCGGGCACCGTCGACTTCCCGGTGGTCTACACCGGGCCGAGCTCGAGTCGCCTCGACATCATGTTCGTCGCCGACGTCGACACCTACCCGTTCTCGGGCACGGCACCCGAGAACGCCGCGTTCATCGCAGACGTCGCCGCGGTGATCGCGACGTCGTACTACGGCTTCGATCCGTTCCTGGAGAACCAGGACGGCTTCAACTTCTGGATCGTCCTCAACCAGGCGAAGGCGGATGACGCGAACGACGGCGACTGCGACCACTCGCTCCCGGCGCGCTGGGACGAGAGCTTCGGCTGGGTCGATTCGGGCGCCATCCTGCATCGCAAGTCGCAGCGCGACTGCGCGCTGCGCGGCGACCGCATCTTCTCGAGCACGCTCGACACGTCCTTCCGCGGCGACGCGTTCCAGGTCGTGACCCACGAGACCGGTCACCAACCGTTCGGCCTCGCCGACGAGTACTGCAACCTGCGACCGGGTTCGTCGAGCACGACGTGCGACGGCGGCTACTTCGAGCAGGACGTCGCCCCGAACGTGTACGAGGAACCCGTCGACTGCTTCGACGACATCGGCGCCTTCACCGACGGACGGACGTTCAGCGACTGCCAGGAGTTCACCGAGGACGGCTTCTGGTTCTTCGACACCGACTGGACGATCTCCGACCCCGTGTCGAACGACGTCATGGTCGACAACGCGGCGGCCCAGGGCGCCGACCTCCGACGATTCGACTACATCTTCGGCCAGTGCCGAGCGGCCGGCTGCTGAGGAGGCGATGACGATGCGACCCATCACGATCACCCTGACCGGTCTCGCCGCGAGCTCGCTGGTCCTCGCCGCCGTGGCGATCCCGTACGCCGCGCAGTCCGAGCCGGGGGACGATCCGGCGACCGCGCCGCTGCCCACCTTCGTCGACGGCGTGGCCGACCCGGCCAAGTCCGTCGTCGTCCGCGCCGACTTCGCGTCGCGGACGGACGCGTCGGTGACGGATGCCGCGGTGTCGATCGAGCGTGCGCACTCGCACGTCGGCGACCCGCCGATCATGCACCTCGTCCTGGAGGACGGCGACGGCGGTGTCATCGACACCCTGAACGCGTGGAGCCCGCTCTGGGTCTTCACGTGGGGTGATTCCGAGCGGCTCGAGGTCCAGGACAGCGGATCGGGCAGCTTCATCGTGCCGTTCACCGCGGAGCTCGCGGGCATGCGGGTCGTGGACGTGGCCCTCGACCAGGAGGTGCTCGACGTCGACCTGACGGGGCCGATCCGCGACTTCTGCGTGGCGAACCCCGACGATCCGGACTGCCTCGAGGCCGACCTCGCCGTGACCTCGGTCGACCCGTCGGGTCCGCTCTTCACCGTGGTCGGAGACACCGCGGTCGTCTCGGTCGCGAGCACGGTCGAGAACCTCGGCCCTGACAGCCCGGTCGACGCAGAGGTCACGCGGTCGGTCGCGGCCGACGCCGGCCTCGCCGTCGCTCCGTCCGACCCGCAGCAGACGGATGTCTCGGCGCTCGCGGTCGGGACGCCGCAGCGCCTCGACGACGAGTACGAGGTCGAGTGCACGGAACCGGGCGTGCATGAGGTGACGTTCCGCACCGAGATCGCACCCGAGCTCGCGACGGTGGTCGACGCCCAGGCTGACAACGACGCCCTCGAGGAGACCTTCGCCGTCGACTGCGCGATCCCCGTGAAGATCGACGTGCAGCCGGGTTCGACCCGGAACCCGGTCCGCCTCAATGGCGGCGACGTTCCGGTGGGTGTGCTCACGACGTCGGCGGGCGAGTACGGGCTCCCGTACGCGTTCGACGCGACGACGATCGACATCTCGACCGTGCTGTTCGGTTCCGAGACCTCGCTCCTCTCCGGAGCCGGCGTGGGCGAGTCGCATGGGCAGCTCCATTCGTCGGACGTCGCCGAGCCCAAGAAGGGCGACGGCGACCTCGATGCGGTCCTGCACTTCGCGCCGCGGCGTGATGCGCTCCTGCCGACCGACAGCGAGGCGTGTGTGTTCGGCCGGTTCGCAGACGGCTCGGGGGGCACGATCTCGTTCGTCGGATGCGACCTGATCGACGTGCGCTGACGCGAGGGCGCGCTGGGACGGACAGGGGCGGAGGGTGCGGCCCCGCAGGTGGCTGTTGCAGCTCGAAGTGCGGGGCTTCATCGAGCCCCACCCACAGCGTTCAGCCGATCTCGGGCTTCGGCGGCCTCGCCGGCCGCGGCGGCAGGCCGACCTCGATGATCCGCGTCACCATGCGAACTGCCCGATCCGGCAGCATCTCGCCGGAGTAGAAGTCCTCGTACAGTTCCTCGGCGGCGTCGACGGTCCGGATGTCGCAGATGACCATGAGGTTGGCGATGTCGCTGTCGTCGCGGCCTGGCCGGTTGGCTCGGAGCTTCATCGCGAGCAACGCCTCGGCGGAGGCGACCTGGATGACGACGACACCGTCGTCATAGAGCGTCTCCCATTCGGTGGCGCGGCGGCCGTAGCTCGGGATGAAGCCCGCGGCCTGGTCGTTCAGCCAGTCGTCGGGCCATCCGTTGGCTTCGGCGATGGCGCGACCGGCCTCGAGGACCACCTCGTGATCGCCGATGAGGTGTGCGTCGATGTCGACGGTGGACTCGCGATCGAAGTAGCGGAGTGCGAGCGCCGCGCCGCCCACGATCCCGACGCCTCTGCGTTCGCCGCGCTCGGTGAGCGCGCTGACGAGGTGGCGGAGCCCGATGACGAGGTCGTCGCGTTCGAAGCGGGTCATGCGCTGACCAGCGTGTCGGCGTCGACGAGCACCCGGCGCCGAGCGAACTCCGGAGGCACTCGATCCGGCGAGGGCGTCAGCGTGTACGGGCCCTCGCCGAGGGTCCATGGGCGTCGAAGCGTGCGCTCGGGGCTGACGGCCCAGTCGGGCACGGGCAGATGCTCGGCGACGAGGTGGTGCGCCACGAGCGCCGCGAGCGCGGCATCCCATTGGCGACTGCCGGTCGGCTCGGGCGGTGAGATGGTCAGGGCGAAGCGCGCCGCGCCGTGCTCGGCAGTGAGGTTGTCGTTGAGCTGGATGAATCGGCGCAGTGCCGCGCCCTCGCGGCCGTCCGCAACGGCGAAGCGGATGTCTGCGGCGATCGCCGCCGCGTCGTCTCGGACGGTCGGCACCGAGATGAGCCGGTGCCCGGCGGCGCGCAGGGCGCGCTCGACCGCCTCGAACGAGGGGTTCTGGTGCCCGCGCTCGATCAGGGAGAGGTGCGGCTGCGACAGCCGGGCGCGCCGGCCGAGCGCCTGCTGGGTGAGCTTGCGGCTCCTCCGCGCGGCGCGGATCAGGGTTCCTGCGCTCACGATGGCCTCCAAATATTCGATCTACCTCATACTAGCGCCTCTTCTTGCCAGGAATCGGGCTGGATGTCTCGCGCCTCTCCGCGCGCTCCCGGCGCAGGCATCCGGTGTGAGCATCTCGACGGTCAGCCGCATCCTCGACGACCGCACGCCGGCCTCCCGCAGCGAGACGGCGCAGCGCGTGCGCCGGGTCGCGGAGGAGCTCGGCTACCGCCGCAACATGTTCGCCGCGAACCTCCGGCGCGGTGCCACGGGCACGATCGGCGTGCTCGTCCCGCGCCTGACCGACACCGTGATGGCGCTCGTGTTCCAGGCGATCGAGGAGGCCGCCGGTCGACGCGGCTACTTCGCCGTGGTGGCGACCTGCGGCGACGAACCCGACCACGAGCGCCGCGCCACCGAGACCCTCCTCGATCGCAACGTCGACGGCGTGATCCTCGCGACCGCCCGCCTCGACGACGAGCTCCCGGCGTCACTGCGCGCTCGCGACATCCCGCACGTCCTCGTGCTCCGCACCGACCGCATCAGCCCCTCGTCGCTCGGCGACGACGAGACCGGGGGATACCTCGCGACCCGCCACCTGATCGACCTCGGGCACCGCGACATCGGGATGGTGACCGGCCCGTGGTTCACCTCGAGCGCCCGCGACCGCCGCGCCGGCGCGGAGCGCGCCCTCCGCGAGGCCGGGCTCCCGATCGACGACGCCCGCATGCTCTCGGTCGGGTACGGCGTCGACGACGGCATCGAGGCGGGCACGCGCCTGCTCGACCGCCCCGACCGCCCGACGGCCGTCTTCGCAGCGAACGACAACCTCGCGATGGGCGTGCTCACCGTGGCGAGCGGCCTCGGACTCCGCATCGGAGCCGACCTCTCGATCGTCGGCTACAACGACATCCCCCTCGTCTCACGCCTGCCGGTGGCCCTCTCGTCGGTGCGGACGCCCTTCGAGCAGATCGCCGCGACGGCGCTCGAGTTGCTGCTGTCGCCCGAGGAGAGGGATCGGGGGATCCGGATGGCGTTGCCGACGCTCATTCCGCGGGCGTCGACGGTGCCACCGGGGCGCTGACGGCCTGGCCGCGGTCGAGGAGCGCAGCTGGTTGAAGCTGACGCTCGATCTCACATATTTCCGATGGCAGGTTCACCACCTTCCCTTCGAAGTCCCCTCGGCGCGGCTCGCCCCACCCACCCCGGCTCCGCCACTAACCAACGAACATCATCGACAAGCCGCGCCGTGTGGAACCCGTCGGCGGAGGGGGTGGTGCACCTGCACCGCGAGCGGCATGAGCGTGCGCCCGCGTAGCGTTCGACGTACCGGCCGATGGTGACGATAGGCAGCCGGTGCCAGGTTGCCGTCGTCGATCTGCAGGGGCTTCGTGGCGTGTTCGGCTTCGACTGTTGCACACAGACTCATGTAGCAGGCCATCAATGCGAGAGTGAGCTCGATGTCCAGTCGAGGCGTTACCTCGGCGCACGGCCATGCTTGCATAGGTGGTCGGGTAGAGACTTAGATCAGCGCCGATGAGTTCGACCTAGGTTCGCGTTCTCTGCCTTTTCGAGATTCGTGGCTTGGTTGAGGTTCTTGGCATCCGCGAGGTTTACCAGTGTTAGGTCAGCACCATCGAAGTCGGCACTCGCGATATTCGCTGCCGTCACGTCACTCTGGAGAAGCCTCGCACCGCGTAGTGAAGTTCGCGCGAGATTGGCATTCGCAAAGTTCGCGCGTAACAGTCTTGATTGTGTGAGCACAGCTTCAGCCAGATTTGCACCGGTGAAATTTGCATCCGCTAGGTCTGCACCGATGAGGTCGCATTTCCGAAGCATCGCATCAGAGAAGTTCGCGCCCGAGGCCTCGACTCCTGCAAGGGAGGACCCACTTAGGTCGACTCCTTCGAGATTGCAGCCCGTTAGGCGAGCGTCTCGTAGGAAGGAGCCGGCGAGGCGAGCACCGCGAAGATCTGCGTTCGATAGATCCAATCCGGCGACGCGAGCACGCTGGAGCACTGATAGTGCGGCGGCAACATCGGTGGGAAACTCGGTTCGACTTCGTTTGCGGCGCGAGTGAACGCGAATGAACGCGCAAAGCACCTCCCAGACGATCTCACCATCAGGTTCAGAGTCGCGGGCGAGTCGCTCCAGCGCGTAGATGCCGCCGAGCCGAACATCGAGGCTGGTGTCCCCTATTTGCGCCACAGCCGCTGTGTAGCGATTCGTTCGATTTTCATCGCGAAGGAGTGCATGCTCGGTTTCGCTAAGTCTCTGCCGACGATGCGTGTAGATAACGCCGATGACGGCGATGATGCCTCCGAGCATCCAAAGCACGGACCGCCGCTCGTCTGATACACGAACGGCCCATTCGTCGCCGGACGGGACTTCCTTGCTGCCGGCGAATGCGCCCGCGGCAAGCCAAGTCGGAAGGACAGCCACCGCCAAGGCCACTGCAAGGACAGCTGCGATGCCGACTAGGACCCACGTCGCCCACTTGTGTGGCGATTCATTGCGAACGTCGTACGCCATGATGGGACCGTATACTCCGAGGCTCAACTCGAGATCGAGATCTGGCCGTGTGGGCCCAATCGAAGTGGATCTGAGGTCCGCGTCGGCGCGTTCGTGACCGCGGTGCGAGGCCCGCTGGTCGATGTGCTGCCGCCGCTGCGGGCGGAGCTGCGGATGCCGATGCGCGGGAGTGTTGGGCGGACTGCTGCGGCAAGGTTGCGAGCTCGCTTGCCGGCCTCGCATCAACCGGGCGGCATCTCGCGCCTAGCCAGCGCAGATGGTCTGAGTGAAACCCTGATCCGGGACTCGACGATATGTCGACGACACATCGTCAGGTTGCCCAGAGGCAGGGTTCGGTACGTCTGCTCACTACCGGTACGCAATCGGACCTTTGTTGGGCATCAGGTTGTCTGTGGCCCGCGATATGGTTCGAGTGAGGGGGTGCCGATGCCGATTATCAGCTTTAGCTTGCCGATGTGGGACGGTCGAGGCGACAGGCTTGCCAACTACGAGATCTCGACGTTCCGGAATCGGCCGGCTCTGTTCGTAAGTTGCCCACCCTGGATCGCATCGCAGATCGACGCAATGTTGGGGGCGGATTGTGAGCGATGCGAGTTACCACGATCGTTCGCCGATGAATTCACCGACGGCTGGCTGTTCGATGTTGAGATCCCCGACGGTCTTGAGGACGCACTGGAGATGCTCTCTACGGTGCTGAGCATTCCTGCTCCGGATCACGTCGATGTCGCCATCACCCTCGACCTGTACAACAGGCCCGACGATGACGGAGACCTTCAGCGGACCACGCCGGGATATTGGATCTGGACGACGAAACACGCAACCGAACCGACGTGGAGCAACTCCCGCAACTCGCGGCGTCTCATGATCGCAGCGCTGGTCAGGGTCATCATCGAGCACCCTCTGTTGGCGAACGCCACGGCAATCGTCACCGCCCCCGGGCACGAAGCGGATGGGAACAGCTTTGCCGAAGTTCTCGCGAGGGAGGTGGCTTCGAGGGTCGGGATCCCGTTCGTCGAGACTACCTCGCCTGGCCCCAGGCCCCCGCAGAAGGAGTCTCCTCAGGACCTCACGAACGAGTTTACTGTTCAGGGCGAGTTGTCGGGGGATGTCATTGTCTTGGACGACGTGTACCACACTGGAGGCAGCGCGTCAGGCGCAGCGGCGGCGGCAAGGCGGGCGGGCGCCGAGCGTGTGTTTTCTCTAACTGTGGCAAGGACGATCAGGTGGTGACGTTGCAAGCACTTGACGGGCTCGAGCGTGCGCTTGGCGCTTTCGCGTCGCTTCGGACGCCAAGCCGGATCACCTCGGCCCTGCGAGCGGGTGAACCCGCTGCCCTCGACGAGGCATTCGCCTCACTGTCGGACTCAACCCGCTACGAGGTAGAGCGCAAGGCCCAAGAGTTACGTCAACAAGGCATCGGCGTCGTCATCTTCGGTGACCCCGATTTCCCGGAGAGCCTTGTGAGCCAAGGTCGCCCACTTATGCCGATCGTGTTCTTCAAGGGCAACAAGTCTCTGCTCTACGCGGACGGCGTGGGTATTTGCGGTTCCAGGAACGTCAGCGCACGAGGCCTCGAAGCCGCAGACAAGTGCGGAGTCACCGTGAGCAGAAAGGGCCTTACGGTCGTGTCCGGCTACGCGAAGGGAGTGGACACCGCCACGCACCTTGCTGCGCTTCGCAATGGCGGAAATACCGTCATCGTGCTCGCGGAAGGCTTTGATCACTTCCGCGTGAAGCGAGCGTTCGCCGCGGATTTTGACTCCGAACGTACTTTGGTGCTATCGCAGTTCGCGCCAAGTCAAACCTGGCAAGCCCACGCAGCGATGGCTCGGAATGCAATCATCTATGGACTTTCGAAGGCCCTGCTAGTAATTGAGGCCGGTGAGCGAGGCGGGACACTTGCTGCTGGTCAGGGCGCTCTGAAGCTTGGTCGCACCGTGCTGGTGGTCGACTTTGGCGAACTAACGCCGGTAGGCAACAAGCTCCTGCTGAGCGAAGGCGCAGTCCCTATTGGGACCACCGGCAGCCTAATCGATGCTCTTGACTCGACACCGCGGAATCCGCAATCGATCGAGCCGCCCGCACTCTTCTAACCGCTTCGACGCCCAGTTCTCTCCGCGCACTTGCAGAGATGTAGAGCGCTCCTTGGGTGGTTGACGGGTCCCACCGCGCGATTGTCGACCGCCAGTGGCCGGGCTCCCCTGTGCCACCGAGAACGCGCCTATAGCTTCTTGATTCGCCCGTTCGCAGCGTCGTAGAGATCGAAGTTACGGTCGCCGACAATCGAGATCGCTTCGGCAAGCGCAACATCGAGATCAACTTCAACATTCGCGTCATTAACCTCGTACGCACGAAAAGTCGGCGGGCTGGCATTTACGTCGAGCAAGATCATTAGAAAACGTTCGAATTGTTCTTCTCGGCCGGTGGGCTCGGTTCTGCGCGTAAACAGACGAAGCCGAGGAAATGCGTTCTCAAACGTGCTATTTCGACGCGCTGTTCCGTCGCTCTCGGCACCGATGTCGAGAATGAAGAACGCTACGAGTACGGCATACGGGAATCGCCGATGGAGCGTTACCGCTTCTACTAGCATGTCACCACGCCGGTTAGTAAGATTCTTCTGAAAGTTTCCCGACTTGCCATCCTTGAACATGATCGATTTGACGGAGACCGCAAATAGCAGTCCGCTCTCCGGCGTGGCCCATGTCACATCGACCTTCTTAGCGCCGATTCCCCCAGCAATCCGCCGTTCCGAGCCGGACTTGCGTGAACCACCCGGTGTGGAAACTTGAGGGAACGTGTCGGACATTCCTAGATCGCGAAGCTCGGCCGCGAGTGCAAGCGCAACCTCGTCGGAGAGCTGCTGATTGTAGTTCTTCTTCTTCGGCGCACTTGCACTGTCTGGGGGCTTGGGCCCTGCGGCGGCGACAGCGGCCTCAAGCCGCCTCTTAAGCCTGGACGCGGGCACTGGCGCTCCTTGCGTTTCGTCGTGTGGCGAGTCGTACGTACTCGGTCTGTAGCATGCGCACCTGTTCACGCCTGACGCCGATGGCATCCTCGAGGAGCACGCGATCGACTAGGTGGACCGCCTCGAGGAGTCGTCCGGCACGCAGATTGGCCGCTACGCGCGAACGAATCGCCTGCAGTGCCGGTGCTGCAGACACAACCGCTTCGGGCGAAGGGACCGGCAACACGTCGGCTTCGCGAGGCTCAAGCTTGAGGATACCGCCTCCGTATGCCCGTCCGACTGCCTCGGCGCCGACCATTGTCATCGAGTTCAAGGATGCGATCGGGAGCAACCTCTGTCCAAGATCGACCAGTCCGGGCCGGAGATACACGCCGTGAACGCTATTCAAGTGATGCGCATTGGCGCTATTGGTAGTGATACGAGGCGTATCTGCATTCATGTAGGTCAGGATAAGGTGCGCGGGTCGCACAAGAGGCACGCGCCACCATGGTGAGCGAACTCGACACTTATAGGCTTCATGCACGCCAGTCGCCTCGCCGAGTTCGATGTAATGTTGCGCGGCCTTGCTTACGTCTCCCGTGGGGCGGAAGAGTCTAGTGGCTAGGCCGCTATTCCCGAGCTCTCGAAGCGCATGATCAGAGAGAGACAGTCCGCGAAGGTGTGATGAGCCTGGTGGGCTTAGCCTGATGAGTTCTCGATGCGTAAGCCCAAGTTCTTTCGCGCGGCTGGGGGACATGGCGAAGAATCGGTTTGCTCCAGTTACCATTCCGAGGGTCGTGTCGCCCCACTCTTGAAGCTGGTTGAAACGGTGATCGCTGAGAAGGGCGTCGTATACCGAGAGTGCGTCGGGCAAGAGCAGGGACGGCGTCCACTTGTCCTCTGCACGTTTCGGTGACCATTTTGTAGCCGTGGCGAGGTTACTCAAGTCCGCGGCGTTGTGGACTTGATGAATCACCGCGTGATCAGTCGGGCCGTCTTCGTATCCTTCTGCGAGCACGAGCACGACTTCTTCTTGAGCATCCAGAAACACTCGTTCGGTGAACATGACAAGCGTCACCGTCTCGAAACGGTCGAAGAGGAATCTTCTCACTTCGGCCGCATAGTTGACACTCAGAAGCTCGGCAGGGACGACCAGTCCCAAGCGGCCACCTCGCTTGAGGAATAGCGCTGAATGAATGGTGAAGGCAGCCCAACTGCTCGCCAATCCGCTCATTGGGACGCCTGCGCGGAGCGCAGCCTCCTGCGAACGCAAGCGTGCGAGTCCGCTGAAGTCTTGGTAGCGGATGTATGGCGGATTTCCCACGACGGCTGAGTAGCGCGGTTCAGGCGGCAATGTGAAGAAGTCTGCGACAGTGATCGATGGATCGCCCCCATTCTCGCGAACCACGCGTTCGGCCTTGCGAGCGCTTTCGGCGTGTATCTCAACGCCGTCGACCTTCGGCGGGCGAAGGTCATTGGTGGAACCCTGCGCAGCCAGCGAAGCGAGGCGGCGGACTGCGTGTTCGAGGAAAGCGGCTTCGCCACAGGAGGGCTCAAGCACCGCGTCATCGTCGCCTCGGACCGCCCAGTCGACGATGAACTGGGCGACGGATGAGGGCGTGAAGAACGCACCGCGCGCTTTGCGTGCCTCGGTCGTGTCGGTCGCAACGGTCAGATTGGGAGGCACGAGTCCAGTGTGCCAGTGACGACCGACGCGCCACGACGGCGGGCCGGTTCTGCGTCGCATAGCTCAGCAGTATTCGTTTGAATCTGTAGTTGAGCCCGCCCTGAGGGTCACCGATGCAAACGAGCCGGTCGACAACCGATGGCCGAGCCACATCGTCGTGATGGCACGGGAATAGGTGCTGTTCGCATGCGTTGAACTTGAGCGTACCCAACTCAAGTTCCCCAGGAGGACCTAGGTGCCAGACGACTTCAACGAGGCCGGCTCGAGCTCGTTCGACGAGTTCCTGAGCCGCTACCTCGCGGGTGAGCAGGCCAGGCAGGCGCGGTCGATCGACCTCAGCCGGTTCCTGACCTCGCGCACCCAGAGCATCCTGCAGCGTGCCGGACGCTTCGCGCTCGAGCGCGGACAGACCGAGCTCGACGCGCTGCACATCCTGCGCGTCATCGTCGAGGACGAGTCCGTCGCGCAGGCGATCACCCGCGTCGGCGCGTCGCCGGAGCGCATCATCACGGCGACCGAGGCGCGGCTGCCCGCGGCATCCGTCACCGCCGACGCGAACGCGGCGACCATCACCCCGTCGGCCAGCCGCGCGCTGTTCCACGCGTACCAGGTCGCACGCTCGAGCGGGTCGACGTACATCGACCCCGAGCACCTCTTCTTCGCGCTCGTGCTCGGGCAGGACGCCCCCGCCGGGCAGGTGCTCGCGCGCGCCGGCGTGACCGCCGAGGCGCTCGCGGCCGGGCTGGGGGAGCACGTGGCATCCGACCCGACAGCCGGCCCCGAGATGGGCGGCATGCGCGAGCAGTCGGATGCCGCGGCATCCGCCACGCCCATGCTCGACAAGTTCGGCCTCGACCTCACCGAGCGCGCCGCGAACGGCGAGCTCGACCCCGTGATCGGGCGCACCGACGAGATCGAGCAGACCATCGAGATCCTCAGCCGCCGCACGAAGAACAACCCCGTGCTGATCGGCGAGGCCGGCGTCGGCAAGACCGCGATCGTCGAGGGCCTCGCCCGCGCGATCGTCGAGGAGAACGTGCCCGAGGCGCTGCTCGGCAAGCGCGTCGTCGCGCTCGACCTGCCCGCCATGCTCGCCGGCACCCGCTACCGCGGCGACTTCGAGGAGCGCCTCACCAAGACGATGGAGGAGATCGCCGAGCACAAGGGCGAGCTCATCGTCTTCGTCGACGAGGTGCACTCGGTCGTCGGCGCCGGCGGCGCCGGTGAGGGCATGGACGCGGGCAACATCCTGAAGCCACGCCTCGCCCGCGGCGAGCTGCACCTCGTGGGCGCGACCACGCTCAAGGAGTACCGCACCATCGAGAAGGACCCCGCGCTCGAGCGCCGGTTCCAGCCGGTGAAGGTCGGCGAGCCCTCGATCGAGGACGCCGTGCTCATCATGCAGGGCCTCCGCCCCGCGTACGAGGAGCACCACGGCGTCACCTACACCGACGACGCGCTGCGCGCCGCCGTCGAGCTCTCCGCGCGGTACCTCACCGACCGCGTGCTGCCCGACAAGGCCATCGACCTCATCGACCAGGCCGGTGCGCGCCTGCGCCTGAAGCTGGGCGTGAAGGTGGATGTCTCGGGGCTCATCGCCCGCCTCGCCGACCTGGAGGCCGACAAGAACGCGGCCGTCCGCGCCGAGCACTACGAGGAGGCGTCGCGCATCCGCGACGAGATCGAGAAGGTGCAGGAGCGGCTCGACGAGGCGACGGAGAAGGCGGCCGCGCAGGGTCGTGCCGTGGCATCCGCTGCGTCTTCGGCGGATGGCGCGGCCGCGACCTCGACCGTCATCGACGAGGCGCAGATCGCCGCCGTGATCTCGCGCGCCACCGGCATCCCGGTCAATCGGGTCACCGAGGGCGAGCGCGAGCGCCTCGCGAACCTCGAGGGCGAGCTGCACGCCCGGGTCATCGGGCAGGACGACGCGGTCACCGCTGTCGCCCGCTCGGTGCGGCGCAACCGCACCGGCATGGGCGACGCGAAGCGGCCGGTGGGCTCGTTCCTGTTCCTCGGGCCGACCGGCGTCGGCAAGACCGAGCTGGCGCGTGCGCTGGCGTCGTCGCTGTTCGACGACGAGGGCGCGATCATCCGCTTCGACATGAGCGAGTTCGGCGAGCGGCACACGGTGTCGCGGCTGGTCGGCGCCCCTCCCGGCTATGTCGGCTACGACGAGGCCGGGCAGCTCACGGAGCGCGTACGGCGCAACCCGTACTCGATCGTGCTGTTCGACGAGATCGAGAAGGCGCACCCCGACGTGTTCAACCTGCTGCTGCAGGTGCTCGACGACGGACGCCTGACCGACGGCCAGGGTCGCACGGTCGACTTCCGCAACACGGTGGTCATCATGACCTCGAACCTCGGTTCGGAGTTCCTCGCGTCGCGGTCGGGTGCGCTCGGCTTCGTGGCGTCGGCGGATGCTGCGGCCAACGGCTTCTCGTCGATGGATGACGTGCGCCAGCGCGTGATGGGCAAGGTGCGCGAGGCCATGCGGCCCGAGTTCCTGAACCGCATCGACGAGATCGTGCTGTTCCAGAAGCTCTCGTCGGCGGAGATCGCTGAGATCGTGCGCCTGATGCTGGGTGCGACGTCGTCGCGGCTGGCTCCGCGCGAGATCGGCTTCGAGGTGACGGATGCCGCGGTGGCGCTCCTCGCGGAGCGCGGCTACGAGCCCGAGTACGGTGCTCGCCCGCTGCGTCGCCTGATCCAGCGCGAGATCGACGACCGCATCGCCGACCTCTTCGTCACCGGCGCCCTCGGCGACGGCGAGGCGGTGCGGGTGGATGCCGCCGACGGCGAGTTCGTCGTGGCATCCGTGCCGAACGCGACGGTCGATCTGGCCCCCGCGGCCTGAGCCGGCGACCGGCTCCCGTCTGGACGGTTGTTGCGGGTGCGGCGTCGCCGACACCCGCGACAACCGTCGTCACACGCGGGCGGGCCGCTGTTCGGACGGAACTGGTCGTGCGGCATCCGATCGCGGCGACGAAACGCGTCCGATCGGCCGCGCGCGGACCCGGCATCCCATGTGGGTGCCGGGCCGGCGCGCATCGGTCAGGAATCGAGAAGCCGCCGACGGCCGCCGTGCGTAGCGTCGACGGCATGGACACCGAGACGAAGACCATCACCACCATCGACGCGATCACGCTCGAGGGCGCCGACCCCGAAGGTGCCGCGCGGTTCATCCGTGAGGCGTTCGACCTCGACGGGCGGGTGCGCACCGCAGGCACGGATGCCTCGAGCGACGGATTCCGCGGGTACACCCTGTCGCTCGTCGCACCGCAGCCCGGCAATGTCACCGCGCTCTTCGACGCGGCGGTCGCCGCTGGCGCCGACATCCTGAAGCCGCTCACGAAGTCACTCTGGGGTTTCGGCGGGACCGTCCAGGCGCCGGATGGCGCGATCTGGAACCTCGCCACGTCGAACAAGAAGGACTCGGCGCCCGCGAGCCGCGCGTTCGACCACCTCGTGCTCCTGCTCGGGGTCGACGACGTCTCGGCCAGCAAGCGGTTCTACGTCGAGCGCGGCCTGACGGTGGGCAAGAGCGTCGGGGGCTATGTCGACTTCGAGATCCCGGGCAGCCCGATCGGACTCGGCCTGTACAAGCGGCGTGCGCTGGCGAAGTCGGCCGGGGTCTCCGCCGACGGCACCGGGTCGCACCGGATCCGGGTCGCCGGCGACGCCGGCTCGTTCGTCGATCCGGACGGCTTCGAATGGGAGACCGCGTCGGCCTGACCGCGGATCGCGTGACCGCCTGACCGCGCGACCGCTTGACCGCTTGATCGCCTGATCGCCTGATCGCCTGACCGCGTGACCGCCTGACCGCCTGACGGCCTGAGCGGCGGCGGGTGGTCGCCGAGCAGCGCGCGGCCGGTCCCCTGCGCCGCCGGACGCACTGCGGCGGAGCCGTGGAGCAGTCCGGAGAATCGATTCCGTTCCGTGATCCCGCCGGGCGATCCGCGTCACTACGGTGGGGGAGCGGCGACCCCCGATATGCCGCGGATGGAGCCCTGCATGCGCCTCGACGCCGCCCGATCCTGGCTGTGGCGCCGGCCGCTCGCCATCGCGGCCCTGCTGGCGGTTTCCGTCGTGTCCGCCGCGGGCGCGATCGGCGTGCGGGCCGCCGGCCTCGAGGCCGAGGCTCGGGCCGAGGTCGGCATCGAGCGCGAGCGGCTCCTGGTCGAGATCGATGCCGCGAACGCTCGAGTCGAGACCGATCGCGTGATGGCCGTCGATGCCGACCGATGCGCCCGCGACGGCGCGAGCTCGCTGCAGCCCGCGGTCGCCGAGCCCGGTCGGTTCGCGGCGTCGACGGTCACGATGGGGACGGCCGCCATCGTGCGAGCGGGATCGGCAGCGGAGCCCGCGCAGTCGGTCGTCGAGATCGTCGAGATGGTGCAGTACTCGGACGCTCCCGGGCCCACGCTGCCCGAGCTCGTCGACGAGCTCCACCTGCTCGGCGAACTCCGCGCGTCGGCCGTCGCGGACTCGTCGCGGATGCGCCTCACCGCGATCGAGCGGCACGCGGCGTGCGACTCGGCGACGCGCGCCGCCGCGGCCGTGGTGGCCGACGTCGATGCGCGGACCGAGCGCGTTCTCGCGGCCGCGACGAAGGCGTCATCCGATGCCCTCTCGGAGCTCCGTTCGGCACGCGCGGCGGTGCTCGGCGAGGCGGACGAGGATGCCGGTCTCGCCGCGCTTCCGCGCTGGCTGCTCGCGGCATCCGGAGCCGAGGCGTCGCACGCGGAGGCGGTCGCGGCCGAGAAGGCGGCCGAGGAGGCGGCGAGGAAGGCAGCCGAAGCGGCCGCGGCGCGGCCCCCCGCTGCACCGGGGGTGCTCTCGCGGGAGATACCGATCCCCGAGGGCTGCACGCTCATCTCGGTGGATCCGGTCACGGGCGCGAAGCTGATGAACTGCCCGCCCATCGACCGCGACACGCTGCAGTACGAACCGACCTCGCCGGACTGGGTGCACCCGTAGCGCGCCGCGCCGCGCCGGCGTGCGTGATGCGGCCGAAGTACCGAAGTACCGAAGTACCGAAGTACCGAAGTACCGAAGTACCGAAGTACCGGCGCATCGGCGCGGAGATGGCATCCGCGCGCGCGAAGGAACGTCGCGGTATCGAGCAGCGCGGCGCTCAGCGCGCGCGACGCGCCAGCAGCGTGGAGTCGTGCACCTCCATCGGCTCGCCGTCGCGGACCATCGTGCGGGGGCGCTGCTCGACGACGATCACCTCGAAGCCGGGCGGCAGGCCGGGCAGCAGGTCGGCGGCGAGGAACATCGCGTCGCGGTGGCTCTCGGAGAGCCGAGTAAACGCGGCGGAGGGCGCGTGACCGACGATGAGCAGGTGCCCGCCCGGGGCGACGGCGCCGGCGAGGCGGCCCACAACGTCGACCATGCCATGGTCCGGCGGATGCAGGAAGTGCGTGGTCACGAGGTCGAAGAACCGGCCGCCGTCGGCGAAGGTGCGGGCGTCCACCTGCCACCAGTCGGTGCGGTCGGCGACGCCCGCCGCCTCGGCGTGCGCGGCGGCGCGGGCGAGGCCGTTGGCGGAGAAGTCGGCGCCCGTGACGCGCCATCCGCGCTGCGCCAGCCAGATCACGTCGCCGCCCTCGCCGCAGCCGACGTCGAGTGCCGTGCCCGGCTCGAGGGCGGATGCCTCGGCGACGAGCTGCGCGTTCGCGTTCCCGCTCCACCGGGACTCCTCGCCCGAGTACGCCTCGTCCCACGCGGACGGCTCGAACATCTCGGCGGCGTCCGATTCGCTGTGCGCGTGCGCGTGCGAGTGGGAATGCGAGTGGGAATGCGCGTGCTCCGGCGCGTGATCCCGGTCGTCCCGTCCGGTCATGCGGCATCCCCTCGGTCCCCACCAGCGTAGGTCCGGGGCCGCTTCGCCGGGGTCCGCGTAGCGCATCGGCGATCGCGACGGCGAGGGCCGGGAACGCGATCGGACCGAGGCACGAACGCGGGCGCGGCAACCTCGCGCCGGCGCTGCCGCCGAGGTCAGCTGTTGGAGATCGCGAGGCCGCCGAAGATCAGCAGCAGCGCCATGATGAGGCCGCCGATCGCCACGCCGATCCAGCCCAGGATGACGGCGGCGAGGGCGAGCCCCCGGCCCTGCTCGCCGGTCTTCTTGATCTGCGCGAGCGCGATGTAGCCGAAGATCAGGCCGAGGATGACGGTGAACCAGACGGTGACGAAGGCGACGATCGCCCAGACGTTCCAGCGGTCGGTCTGCGGCGTTGCGGGAGCGGTCATGGCGCGAGGCTAGCGTCGAAGCCCGGTCGACGGCACGGGCCCAACGGCCTGTCGTGCGAGCGCAGGCGGCTCGAGCCCACGGATCCGAGGATTCGTCGGATCTGTATTCGATGGCGTAACGTACCCCCGTCTGGTAGGCAAGGGCGTGTATCGCGCCCGCATTCCGGGCACGGTGTCATGGAAGACATCGCGACCGAGTAGTGAGGAGCACTCCATGCGAGCACGTGCACGATCCGCAGCCCTGGCTGCGCTGGCCGCCTCCGCGGGCCTGACGCTGGCCCTGACGACGGCGGTGGCCCCGGCATCCGCGGCCAAGCCCGTCCGGGGCGGGGGGACGACGACCGTCGCAGCATCCGGCTGCGCCTCCCTCGACGGCACCAAGGTCACCGCGAAGACCGTGAGCAAGACCATCTCGCTCGCGGCGGGCGACAAGATCGGCGTCACCGTCTCGCCGGCGCGCTCGGGCGACCTCATCATCCTCAGCGGTTCGGCGGGCACGTCCATCTTCTTCGAGGAGGCCTCGGCGACGACGGGGATGACGTTCACCGCGCCGTACTCGACCACCTACGGCCTCGGCTGGTCGCTCGACACCTCGGGCACCGTGCCGAGCGACCTGACCTGGTCGTTCACCTGCACCGGCTCCGGCGGCTCCGGTGGCAGCGCCACGACCTCCGATGCCGACCGTGACGGCGTCGCCGACAGCGCCGACGCGTGCGCGTCGACGAGCCTGCCCGACAGCGTCTCGCGCCCGGCCGCCGGCAAGTACTACGCGAACTCGAGCGGCCGCTTCGTCGACGGCGCCGGGACGTCGTCGGGCTACACCGTCGTGGACACCGCGGGCTGCTCGGCGACCCAGATCGCGAAGGCCCTGCGCCTGAGCAAAAAGGACTCGCGCTCGGGCATCAGCCTCTCGACGCTCACCAACTGGGTCAACACGCACTGACCTCGCTCGAACGGCCCGGCGACGTGCGTCGCCGGGCCGTTCGCATGCCCGGGCACGCCGGCCCCCGCCGGCCCCACGCGCGGCGCATCGGACGGAATGCGTCGGCCGTGATCGCCGCCGGGCGACGCATCTCGTCCGCACGGACGCAGGGCGGCGGAGGAGGGCGCAGGCCGTCCACCGGATCGGGCCGGCGACGCCCGGTCTGTGCGAGGCTGGCCGCATGCCGGAATCGCCGGAGGTGCAGGCCCTCGTCGAGGACCTCGACGCGCGGCTCACGGGGCGCGCGATCGCGGAGGTCGACGTGCTCGAGTTCCGCGTGACCAAGACCCGAACGCGCCCGCTCAGCACGCTCGTCGGCGAACGCGTCACCGGCGTCGCGCGGCACGGCAAGCTCGTCGACGTCGAGTTCGACGGCTCCGAGCACCTCGTCGTGTCGCTCGGCCGTCACGGCTGGGCGCGCTGGCGCGACGCCGAGGCGAGCGGTGGTGACGCGGATGGCGCGACCCGCGCCACGACGGCCGAGGCGGAGGCGGAGGCGGGCGCCGAGGCGGAGGCCGAGCCGCCGCCGCCCGCGCTCGCGGTGCTCGAGTTCGATGCGGGCCCGGCGCTCGAGCTGACCGACGCGGGCGGCTGGGTCTCGCTCGCCTGCTGGGTCGTCGACGAGGCCGACGAGGTGCCCGCGATCGCGAAGCTCGCGAGCGATCCGGCCGACCCGGGCTTCGCCCGCGCCGACTTCGAGGGCGTGGTGCGCGGCCGCCGCAAGCAGGTCAAGGCGATCCTGCAGGACCAGGAGTCGTTCGCCGGCATCGGCAACGCGTACTCCGACGAGATCCTGCACGCGGCGAAGGTCTCGCCGGTCGTGCACGGCGCCGGGCTCGGCGACGACGACCTCGAGCGACTGTACGAGGCGACGCTCGGCGTCATCCGCGACGCGATCGACGCGCGTCGCGGCATCCCGATCGACGAGCTCAAGGCCGCGAAGGTCGCGGCGATGCGGGTGCACGGACGAGCCGGCGAGGCGTGCCCGCGATGCGGCGACACCGTCCTCGACTTCTCCTTCGCGAGCACGACCGCGCAGTACTGCCCCACCTGCCAGACCGGCGGCGAGGTGCTCCCGATCAAGGAGGCCTGACCGCGCGATCGGAGCGCGGCGTCGAGGGACCGCCGCTCCGCCCGCCCGCCCGCCCGCCCGCCCGCGTGGGAGGATCGCCCCATGCCGCCTGCACCGCCCGTCGTCGTCGTCGTGGACGTCGCGAACGTCATGGGCTCGCGCCCCGACGGCTGGTGGCGCGACCGGGCCGGGGCGGCGACGCGACTGCTCGCGCTCATGCCGGACCTGGTCGGACGCGCCGTGCACGATGCCGACGGCGGCGAGTCCACGATCGAGCGGCTCGTCGCCGTGCTCGAGGGCCAGGCGAAGGCCGCGTCGGCGCCGGGTGGGATCGAGGTCGTGCGCGCCCCCGCCGACGGCGACGCCGCCATCGTCGAGACGGCGGCCGCGCTCGCCTCGGCGGGCGAGCGGGTCCTCGTCGTCACCGCGGACCGGGGACTGCGCGCCCGCCTCCCGGACGGCGTCGCGACGACCGGCCAGCGCTGGTTCAACGAGCTGGTCGGTCGCTGACCCCGCGGCGCGTCGTCCGCCCGGCCGTGCGTCCCGCAGGCCCGGTTCCGGACAGGACACTCCGGACTGTTACGATCCTTGCTCGTGCGTCTCCTCCGCCGGGCGATCAGCGTCGTCGCCGTCCTCGCCGTCATGCTCATCGCGGCCTTCGCCGGTGCCTACCGGTGGCAGCAGCCCATCCTCTACACCGGCACCGGGTACGCGGCGCACAACGCGTGCGCGGTCACCGAGGTCACCGGGCGCGACGACCCCGCGAGCGACCTCCCCTCGAACCCCCTCGTGCCCTACCTGCAGGTCTCCGGCTCGGGCGATCCGACGACGGCCACCCTCGTCGGCGGGCTCGCGCGCCAGCGCGCCTGGTACACCGACGGGTTCGGCTGCGCGCTCGCCGAGGAGCGCCCCGAGCTCGGCGAGGCGACGCCGATCGACGCCGACGGCAACCCGTTCACCGACGCGCCCGCGCCGGTCGCCGATCCGGCCATCGACGCGGCGATCGCCCGGGCGTTCGGCGACGAGCTGCCGGAGGCCGACCGCGACGCCCTCGGCACGCGCGCCGTCGTCGTCGTCAAGCACGGCGAGCTCGTCGGGGAGCGCTACGCCGACGGCTTCGACGCCACGACCCCGCAGCTCGGATGGTCGATGACCAAGAGCGTCGCCAACCTCATCACGGGCGTGCTCGTGAAGGCCGACGTCGTCTCGCTCGACGACGACCACCTCGTGCCCGAGTGGACCGACGAGCGGGCCGACATCACCGTCGAGCAGCTGCTGCGCCAGACCAGCGGGCTCGAATGGGACGAGACCTACGACCTCGGCACGCCCATCACGCGCATGCTCTACCTCGAGCCCGACATGGGGGAGTACGTCGCGAGCCTCCCGCTCGCGCACGAGCCGGGCACCGTCGAGCAGTACTCCAGCGGCAACACGACGCTGCTGTGCGACGTGCTCGCCGAGCGCACGACCCTGGGCGCCGACCTGCCGCGGCGCGTGCTGCTCGGGCCGCTCGGCATGTCCTCCGCGGTCATGGAAGCGGATGCCGCCGGCACGCCGGTCTGCTCGTCGTACCTGTGGGCGACGCCCCGCGATTGGGCCGTGATCGGCCAGTTCGCCCTGCAGGGCGGCGAGTGGCGCGGCGTGCGGCTGCTGCCGGACGACTGGATGGCGCAGAGCCTCGCGCCGACCGGGGTCACCGAGACCGACGACCCCGGCAACGGCATGAGCTGGCGCTCGAACGTCATGCCCGACGGGTCGCTGCGCTGGCCCGAACTGCCCGAGGACACGTTCTACGCGAGCGGGCACGACGGGCAGAAGGTCATCGTCGTGCCGTCGGAGCAGCTCGTCGTCGTGCGCATGGGCTTCACCCCCGAGGCCGATCACACGCCGTCCGAGGTGCGGCTCGTCGACGAGGTGATCGACGCGCTCGGCTGACGCGGCGCGCTAGGAGAGCGCGTCCGCGTGGCGGTGGACGACCCGCCACGCGCCCTCCTCGCGGCGATACACCTGCGTCGAGCGCAGCGTGAACGTGCGCGGCGTGCCGTCGACGGAGGCCGAGATGCGCTCGTAGCCGACCGTGTAGGCCATCGAGCCGACGACGTCGAACGAGATGAGGTCGAGCGCGTACGCGGTGCAGTCCGAGAAGGTGCCCGCGAGCACCTCGAACGCCTCGACCAGCTCCATCCGGTTCGTCGCGTTGCGGAACGCGCCCAGCACGCTGAGGGGTTCGTCGTGCGCCCAGATCGCCTTTCGCGGCCGGTCGTCGCCGTCGAACTGCGCTCGCTCCGCCGGCACGAGCTCGGTGTGCACCCAGTCCAGGAATTCCTCACGTCCGCTCATGGGTTCAGGATGCTCCGGTCAGGCGTCGACCACAATCGTCCGGGCCGCGCCGCGGCTCAGCGGCGCCGTCCGGGCCGCCCGCCGCGCTCGTGCGCCCAGATCGCCAGCTCAACCCGGTTCCGTGCCCCGATCTTCATGAGCAGGCTCGCGACGTGCGTCTTCACGGTGCTCAGCGAGACGAACAGCTCGCGGGCGATCTCGTCGTTGCCGAGCCCCCGGGCGACGAGCGCGAGCACCTCCTCCTCGCGCTCGGTGAGCGGAGTCGACGGGGGCACGGGCGGCTCGGGCGCCGTCCCCGCGAACGCCTCGATCAGCCGCACGGTCACGTTCGGGTCGATGAGCGCGTCGCCGCGCGCCGCGGCGTGCACGGCCTCCGCGAGCAGGGCGGGCCCGGCGTTCTTCAGCAGGAACCCGCGGGCCCCGGCCCGCAGCGCCCCGTACACGTACTCGTCGAGGTCGAACGTCGTGATCACGACGACCGGGATCGGGTCGGCCACGTCGGGCCCGGCGAGCCGGCGGGTCGCCTCGAGGCCGTCGGTGCCCGGCATCCGGATGTCGACCAGGCACACGTCGGGCCGGAGCTCGCGCGCCGTCCGGATGGCCTCGGCGCCGTCCACGGCCTCGCCGATCACCTCGATGTCCGGCTGCGCGTCGAGGATCATCCGGAGCCCCGCCCGTACGAGGTCCTGGTCGTCGGCGATCAGCACGCGCACGCTCACGGCGACCATCCGGCCCTCGGGAGCGTCGCGCTCACGGCCCACCCGCCCTCGCTCGCCGGCCCCGCCTCGCACGTGCCGCCGAAGTTCGCCGCGCGTTCGCGCATGCCGGTCAGCCCGTAGCCCGGCGACGGCGAGCCGGCCGGCTCGCCGTCGTCGCGCACGTCGATGCGGACCCCGGCTGCGTCCACCCGCAGGAGCACGTCGATCGCGGTCGCACCCCGTGCGTGCCGACGGGCGTTCGTCACGCCCTCCTGCGCGATGCGGTACGCCGCCGACGCCACCGCGGGAGGCAGCTCCCCGGCCTCGCCGTCGATCCGCACCTCGACGGGAACCCCCGACGCGTCCGCGCGACCGAGGCGCCGGAGGTCGGCGACGCCCGGCGTCGGCGAGAGCTCCGCCTCATCGTCGCGCCGCAGCACCCGCACGATCGCCCGCATCTCGTCGAGCGTGCGCGATGCCTCGCCCTCGATCACCCGCAGCGCCGCGATCGCGGCCGCCGGGTCGGTCGGCGCGATCGCGGTGCCGGCCTGCGCCTGCACCGCGATCGCGGAGACGTGGTGCGCGACCGTGTCGTGCAGGTCGCGGGCGAGGTGCTCGCGCTCGAGCAGCCGGATCCGCTCCAGCTCGCGCGCCCGTTCGCCCGCCCGCCACCGGAACGCGAGTCCCAGGCTGAGGGTCGTGCCCACGACCGCGAGCGCGCCGATCACGTCGCCCACGGGCGGCGACTCCAGGAACCCGGGCACGAGCCCGCCGACGATCACCAGTGCCGCACCGCCGAGCATCGCCCGCCCGGTACCCCATCGCATGACCGCGTAGACGAGGATCAGGTTGTACGCCGTCGCGACGAAGTCCGCCTCGCCGCCGAACGCGAGGCTGCCCGCCCAGCCGACCCCGAACGCGATCGCGAGCATCGTGAACGGCCGGGTGCGCCGCCACAGCAGCGTCGGCACCAGGGCGACGAGCACCGCCGCCCACGCCCAGCGCCATGGGAGGTCGGTCCGGAGCAGCGCCTCGAGGACGATGAGCGGCGGGAGCGCCGCGACCAGCACCCAGTCGCGCCAGACCCGCAGCGGAGGCGGCGGGACGGCGGCGGGCGCATCCCAGAGCGCCCGGACCGGGCTCGACATGCCACTCATGATAGGAGTGCGCCGCGCGCGGCGGAGCGCGCGGTCGACCGCATGCGCCGCGGCATCCGTCGGGCCCGGCGCCGGATCACGACCTCGGCGACGGCGAGGTTGATCGCCCACCCCGCGCCCATGAGGATCGCGTTCACCGTCGGGCCGGGCTCGCCGAAGGCGAGCGCCCAGAGGCCCAGCGTGAAGACCTGCGTGCCCGCCCCGAGCCCGAGCGCGTACGCCCGCGTCATCCAGGCGCTGTGCGTGACGACGTCGCCGCGTCGGATGGACAGGAACGCGAGCACGATCCCGCCCGCCATCGCGGTGCCGACGACGAGCCGCAGCACGAGGAGCGCCGGGCCGTTGCTGTCGGGGAGGTCGTAGAAGACCGCCATCCACATGCCGGACAGTGCCGACGCGAGGCCGGCCGGCACGAGCACGCGGCCGGCGAACCGATGCCAGCGCCGACGTCGGAGCGACGGTGCGAACTGCAGCGCGCCCAGCACCAGGAACACCACCGACGAGACGATGTGCACGACCACCGGGACGGGGGAGTCGAAGAACCGCTCGTTGGCGGGCGTCACCTCGGCCCCCGTCGACAGCTCCGTGAGGCGGAAGGCGCCCGCGGTCATGGGCACGAGGGTCAGCAGGATGAGCCCGGTGGGGACGACCCACTCCGGGAGGCGGCGACGCGGCGGGACGATGGCGGTCTCGGTCATGTCCCGATGCTCGGCGGGCGGGCGGATGGACGCCTCGGTCGGACGGCCGGATCTCCTCGTCCGATCGGACGAGGGCGACGAAGGCGGAGGCGTGTCGAACCGCCGTGCTGCGGCGCAGTTCCCGGCGGCCCTGTCCCCGGAGGGCCGCCGCTCAGTAGACTCGCGCCAGGCAGGCGCGGATCATGCGGGGGAGCAGGGCACGGCCAGGATCGACGCGAGCACCGGGGGCAGTGCTCGCGGTCGGAGCTGCGCTCCCGCTCACGGGCTGCGCGAGCAGCATCGGGGACACCTCCTCGCTGAGCGCCTGGACGACCTCCGTCGGCGCGCGGTGGGACGCCTTCGTCGACGGGGTGCTCGTTCCGCTCGGCGACACGCTCCTCGCCATGCTCATCGCGTGGCTCGTCCTCGCCGTCGGGGCCCGGCTCGTCGCACTCCTGCCGGGGATCCGGAACCTGCGGGCCACCCGCCGCACGGGGTCCGTCCTGCGCGTCGCGGGCTGGACGCTCGTGCTCCTCGTGCCGGTCGCGATCGTCGTCGCGACCGCCTACGCCGACGACGGGTTCGCGGCCTGGCTGATCGTCGCCCTCCCGCTCGCCCTGCTCACCGTCGGCATCCTCGGTCCGGGCCTCGCGACCCGGTCGAGGCTGGACGCGAAGGTCATCGGTCCCGACGGCTCGGTCAACACGGCGTGGTCGATCGACGCGCTCATGCAGGTGCGCAACGCCAACCTCGACGATCCGCGCGAGCGCGTCGAGCGCCCGAGCTCACCCGACTTGGGCGAGTTCATCGCGATCGCCGACCGCAGCGGCAGCGGCGTCGCCTCCGCGATCGCCTGGCTGTTCCAGGTGCTGTTCAACTCCGCCCCCTGGATGCTGCAGGTGACCGTGCTCGACTCCCGGTCGGGCATCGCCACGCTCCGGCGCAACGGGCGGCCGCTCGACGAGGTCGAGCTCGCCCTCGAGTGGGACTCGATCGAACTCGACCAGCACCGCAAGCTGCTCGCGCTCGCCGCGGGCTTCACCGCGATGACGATGGCCGACCGGTACCCCGACGTCCGCGGCTTCTACCGTGCGACCAGCTGGAAGTCGGTCGGCTTCCTCGGCCTCGCCCGGATGACGCGGGGCGACGAGCGCCGCCACTACCTGAGTCGCGCGATCGAGGAGGATCCGACGAGCATCCTCGCCGAGTACGACCGCGTGTTCGACCGGTACCGGCAGGTCGAGGACCGGATGGGCCTCGAGGCGTTCCTCGACCGGCTCGAGCCGCTCGTCAACCAGGCCGCGTGGCTGTGCGGCGAGGATCCGGTGTTCCCCGACGTGCAGCAGAAGGTGTGGCACGACTACGTCCGCGTCTCCGCGGAGCTCGGGCCGACGCCGCTCGACCCGGCCGACGTGCGGCCCGTGCTCCGACCCATCCAGGCCCGCATCGACGAGCGGCGGCGCGCCCGCCCGATCGCGCCCGAGCCGTGCGCGATGCTCCTGCGCACGCTCATGCTCTACCTCACCGCCGCCCGCAACTGGGCGGCGTACGTCGACCTCGACGGCGAGGGGATCGACGAGGTCGACGTGGCCCGTCGCCGCGAGCGCATCCGCGCGGCGGTCGAGCGCGACATCGCGCTGCTCGAACGTGAGAGCGCCGCCCCGCGGCACGACCCGAGCCGCGTGCTCTCGCGCATGCGCGCCCGGGCGGCGCTCGGCTACATGATCTTCAACCCGGATGTCGCCGACCGGTGGGGCGAGCCCGTGGCTGCGCCGGGCGCCGGCGGCGGGACCGATCCGGGACGCAGGTCGGCCGCGGCGGGCCGATGGCTGCAGGAGGCCGGAAGCTCGCTCGAGACCGAGATCCGCTACTCGTACGCCTGCTTCACCGCTCGGCGGGCGCGCGAGATGGCCGAGCACGCCGAGCGCGAGCTGCTGATCGAGGAGGCGATCCGCGGCGTGCGGTACGCCCGCTACGTCGACTACTACGTCCGCGAGGCGGCGCGCGATCCCGAGCTCATGCTGCTCGGGCACGAGCCGCGGATGCGCGGGCTCGTGCTCTCGCCGATCGCGACCGCCTGGCAGGTCGCTCGGTTCGCGTCGCTCCGACCGCGCCTGGAGCGTCACGGCATCCTCGACCCGCGCCGGATCTCCGCGGACCCGTCGCTCGCGAGCCTGCGCGAGGAGCTCGACCTCGACCCCGAGGACTTCGCTCTGCTCATCGACGCCTCGGCGATCCTGCGCGCCGGGCTCGAGACCGACGAGGGGGGCCTCAGCGAGGAGGACCGGCTGCGCGCGGTGCGTCACCTCATCGACGACGCGGGGTACTCGGTCGCCGCCTTGACCGGGACGTTCGCCGAGCAGTTCGACGCCCTCGCCAGGTCGGTCGCCGGTGCGGTGCACTGGGTGCCCACGGCGGAGGAGCTCGAGGACGTCGCACGGTTCCTCGTCGGCCTCATCGCCCACCTCGAGGCCGAGACCGGCGAACCCGAACCGCCCGCGCCGGAGTCGCCGATCCGCCTCGTCGGCTGACGCACCGCCCGCGCCCGGCTCCGCCGGACCGGTCGACTCCGACGGCGGCCCGGGCCGGCTCGCGACACCAGCCCGAAACACGCACCGGCGACAATGGGGGAGTGAGCCCCATCCCCGCCCAGCCGCTCGACATCCGTGCCGGCGACCTGGCCGACCCCCGGGTCCTGCGCCTCCTCGAGGACCACCTCGCCGACATGCACGCGACCTCACCGGCTGAGAGCGTGCACGCGCTCGACGTCACCGGGCTGTCGGCGCCGGAGGTGTCGTTCTGGACCATCGGCGCGGGTGACGAGCTGCTCGGGTGCGTGGCGCTGAGGGAACTCGACGCGAGCCACGGCGAGCTGAAGTCGATGCGCACGGATGCCGCGGCGCGCGGACGCGGCCTCGGCGCCCGCCTGCTCGAGCACGTGCTCGCCGAGGCGACCCGCCGCGGCTTCCGGCGGCTGAGCCTCGAGACCGGCGCCGAGGACTTCTTCCTCCCCGCGCGCACGCTGTACGCGAGGTACGGCTTCGTGGAGTGCCCGCCGTTCGCCGACTACCGGCCCGACCCGAACAGCGTGTTCATGACCCTCGAACTGCGACCGGCCGATTCGCGCACCTGAGGGGGCGCGGCCCGCGGGGCCCCGTGCGCGACCCTCCGGGCGAGCTGCGCCGGCGGGCGCCCGCGCGTTCGTAGGCTGAGCGACGTCGGCGGTCCATGGGGAGGACGGCGTGAACTGGTTCTACGACACCACCGTCTGGGTCACCCTGCCCGTCTTCGTCGGCGGATTCGTCGTCGTGTCGTGCCTGATCGTCTGGGGCATGCGTCCGGTCGTGCGACGACTGGTCACCGACACCGCCGAATGGGACCGCACGCTCGCGCACGTCATCGGCACGTTCGGGCTCTTCTTCGGCATCCTGCTCGCCCTCGTCGCCGTCTCGGTCTACGAGAACTACGCCGTCACGCGTGCCTTCACGGTCGTCGAGGCCCGCGAGACCGGGGCGCTCGTGCGTGCCACGACCGCGCTGCCCGAGGAGATCGGGGAGCCGATGCGAGAGGTGCTCGACGACTACCTCCTCACGGTGATCGAGTCGGACTTCCCCGATCAGCGGGTCGGGGTGCTGCCCGACGCGAGCGTCGAGCAGGTCGACGCGTTCGAGGACCTCCTGCACCGGGTCGAGGCGGAGACCATGACCGAGCAGGCCGAGTTCAAGCAGGTGCTCGAGGACTACGAGGCGTTCTACGACGCGCGGAGCGAGCGCATCGACGCCACCGCACTCGCCCTGCCGCCGCTGATCTGGCTCGTGATCTGGGTGGGCGCCGCGGTGAACGCCGTGCTCATCGCGTTCATCAGCGTGACGCGGCTGCGGATGCACCTGGTCATGTCCGGCCTGCTCGCCCTGTTCATCGGCCTCGTGATCTTCATGACCGCCGACATGGACCGGCCGTACGCGGGGCACGTCGCCGTGAATCCGGGCGCCTACGAACGGGTCTACGAGCAGGTGTTCGAGGGCGGCGTCGACTAGGTCGCGGTCGGCGTCGCAGCGGCCGGCCCGGTCGCCGGCGTGAGCCGGTACGCGGGGAGCCCGCGCCGCCGGATGAGCCACTCGGCCACGATCAGGTTCGGCATCCACGCCAGGAACGGCACCGCGGCGTACGCGCCGGCGAACGCGGCATCCGCATCGAAGCCCGCCGGCCCGGCGAACGGCACCTGCGCGAGGATCAGCAGCGGGATCCACAGCCGCAGCGTGACCGCCGCGTACGTGAGGGCGAACGCCCGCATCATCCACGACCGGTGCAGGTCGACGTCGCCGCGACGGATGGCGCGGTAGCCCCGCCATCCGAACAGCAGCCACAGCACGGCGAGGGTGCCGAACCCGAAGAACCCGACGATGCCGCCCGAGCCGAACACGGCGAGCACGAGCCCGGCCACGCCGCCGAGGCCGATCGCGGTGAGCGCGGTGCGACCCATCCACCGGTGCACGCGGGGTGCGCGATCGCGCAGGCCGGCCCAGAACTGGAACGGGCTGACGAGGAGCGCGATCCCGCCCGCGACGACGTGCACGTAGAACGCCGCCAGCACGAACGCGGGTTGCGCGGCGTAGTGCTCGGCGATGCCGCCGCCCGCCTCGGCGAGGGCCGGCATCGAGGTCGTGAGGTACGGCGCGACCGCGAAGGCGGCCAGCGCGAGCGAGGAGAGCAGCAGCCAGGTCCAGCCGATGCGCGTGGCGAGACGGCGCCTCGGCACGCCGCCCACGGCGGTCGCCGTGGCGGCCGAGGCGGCGGGTGCGGGGGTGGTGCCCGTGTCGGATCCGGTCGTGGTCATGCGGCGACGGTATCGACGACCGGCTCGCGCCGGCATCCGGGCAACCCCCGCATCCGCCGAGGGGTCACCGGCGTTCGACCGCGCGGCGGATGTCCTCCTCGACCAGGTCGGCGTTGATCGCCGTGCCCGCGAGGTTGCCGGTGGACATCGCCCAGGGCACCGACGAGCGGGGGCCGATCACGTTGCCGGCGGCGTAGAGGCCCCGCACGCTCGTGCGACCCTCGTCGTCGACGACGACGTGCCGCGTGCCGCCCTGGCGCATCGCCCGCGCGCCGAGCTGCTGCAGCACGGCGTCGTTCGGCACGGCGCGCGGCGCCACGAACACCACGTCGGCCTCCAGCTCGCCGCCGTCGTCGAAGCGGATGCCGCGCAGCGCGCCGTCGTCGCCCTCGAGCACCTCGGCCACCACGCGCTCGTCCACAGCGATGCCGCGCGCGTCGAGGCCCTCGCGCGTCGCGGGCGGGAGCGCCGCGCCCTGCGTGACGAACGTCACGTCGCTCGACAGCTCGCGCAGCAGCTGCGCCTGGTGGGCGTTCGCCGCCCCGGAGGCGATCACGACGATGCGCCGGTCGCGCACCTCCCAGCCGTCGCAGTAGGGGCAGAGCACGACGCCGCGGCCCCAGTGCCCGGCGAGGCCCGGGATGTCGGGCAGCTCGTCGACCGTCCCGGTCGCGACGAGGACGCGACGCGCCGCATGCCGTTCGCCCGAGTCGAGCACGAGCTCGAACGCGAGCCCCTCGTCATCGGCGTCGTGCGCGTCGAGCGTGCGCGCCTCGGCGACCTCGCCCGACTCGACGGCGACGTCGTAGCGCGTGAGCTCGGCGCGGCCGGCGGCGAGGAGGTCGAGCGGCGGCGTGTGGTCGCGGCCGAGCACCCCGTGCATGTGCGGGGCGGTGCGGCTGCGGGGCCGCCCGCCGTCGACCACGAGGACCCGGCGGCGCGAGCGGCCGAGCATGAGGGCGGCGCTCAGGCCCGCGCTGCCGCCGCCGACGACGATGACGTCCCAGCCCTGCACGCCGGCCTACTCCGCGGGCCGGTCGGTGGGCGAGGCCAGGACGAAGTACGCCCCGGTCGGGTCGATGAGGCCGGCGCGCCGGCCGTCCGGCACGTCCCACGGCGGCACGACGAGGGTCGCGCCCGCCGCGACCGCGCGCGCCACCGCGTCGTCGAGGTGCTCGACCTCGAATCCGACGTGCCAGCTCGGCGGCAGGTCGTCGCCGACGATGCCCGAAGCGTCGAGGATGCGCGCGAAGGTCCGGCCGCGGTGCCGGTACACCGCATAGCCCGGTTCGCCCTCGCCGTGCTCGATCTCCCAGTGGAAGGCGTGGGCGTAGAAGCGCTCGGCGGCCTCGAAGTCGTCGGCCGCGAGCTCGAACCGGGTGGGCGCGCCCGGCTCGTCGTACACGTCGAAGCCCGGAAGGCCGCCCGGCTGCCAGTAGCCGACGACCGCGCCGGTGGCGTCGATCGCGAGGCCCATGACCCCCATCTCCGGGATGTCCATGGGCTCGAAGAGCACGGTGCCCCCCGCCTCCCCGATGCGCTCGCTCGTGGCCGCCGCGTTCCAGGTGAGGAGGTAGACGGTCCAGTGCGGCGGAGCGGGGTCGTCGTCGCGACGCGGTGCCGCCCCCGCGACCCGCTTCCCGTCGAGCCGGAAGGTCGTGTAGCCGCCGTACCGCTCGTCGTCGCTGCGCTCGGCCGTCCAGCCGAAGACCTGCTCGTAGAAGGCGATCGTGGCGTCGAGGTCGGTCGTGGTCAGGTCGACCCACGCCGGAGCCCCGGCGACGAGATCTTCGGATCCGGGCATGCATGCCTCCTGTCGGAGCGTTGGGACGAACCCGGGCCGACCGGCCCGTGGGCGCTTCCGGATGCTAGCACCGCCCGCCGACCGCGCGACATGGGGTCAGGCGTCAGGGCCGGGCCGCCGCGCGTCCGCCGCGACGTCGGGGAGCGCGGCCAGGATGCGGCCGCGGAGCACGTTCGCCCGCTCGGCGAACCCGCGCTGCCGGCGCACGTACTCGGCCTTGCCGTCGGCGGTCTCGATGCGCACGGGCTCGCCGCCCCAGGGCTCCATGTCGTACGGCGAGGCCTGCATGTCGAGGTACCGGATGTCGCGCGCGAGCTCGAACGCGTCGAGCAGCAGTCCGCCGGGCACGAGCGGTCCGAGCTTGACCGCCCACTTGTAGACGTCCATGTTCGCGTGCAGACACCCGGGCTGCTCGAGCTCGGGCTGGGTCTCCCGGGTCGGCGCGAAGCGATTGCGGGGCGTCGCGTCGGGCGTGAAGAACCGGAACGCGTCGATGTGCGTGCACCGCAGGTCGTGCGCGTCGACGACGTCGTCGGTCGCGGCCTGGCCGAGCCGGAGGGGCACCGGATGGCGGTGCTCGCGCTGCCGGTAGACCATCGCCCACTCGTGCAGTCCGAAGCACCCGAACTGCGCGGGTCGTGCGGCGGTCAACCGCAGCATCCGTTGGACGGCGCGCAGCATCGGGCGCTTCTCGGCGCGCATCGCGGCGTCGTCGACGAGGAGGCCGCGCGGGCTGCGTCCCGGCGCGTACCAGCGCCAGTCGGCGCGAGGCGTGCCCGCGGCATCCGCGAGCTCGACGCCGGCGCCGGGGTGCCACCGCCCGAGCAGCGACGGCGAGTACGAGTAGTAGGTGAAGAGGAAGTCCTCGATCGGATGGCGCTCGCCTCGCGCCCGGCGCTCCCGGTGCGCCGCCGTGAGCGCGTCGGCCCGATCGGCGTGCGCTCGCTCGCGGTCGCGCCAGTCGGCCGCGTCGAGGACGCGGGCCGGGGCGGCGAGCACGGAGGCGGGAGTGGGCACCCGACGAGGATAGGAGACCGTCCTGAACGCCGGTCGAGGCGGCGCGGCGCCGAGTCGCGTGACCGCGTCGCACCGCGATCGGGTCAGCGGGCGAGCTCGTCGACGTACGCGAACGCATCGCCCGCGATCGACGACCATTCGCTCTCGCGCGCGCACGGCACGACCGCCCGCTCCCGCATCGGACGCCCGCGCATCACCATCGGCTGCAGCGCGAGCTCGGCGATGCGCGCTTCGGGCAGCTTCACCACGAGGTCGCCGCCGCGCTCGACGAACGCGAACAGCTTGCCCCGCACCGAATAGCCCTCGGACCCGAACATGCGCCCGACGGAGACGTCGGGTCGGTCGATCAGGTCGGCGGCCGCCGTGGCGAGACGCTCGCGGCCGCGCGCACGTGCGTCCATGTCGGGAACGGTAGCGCCGGCCGCCGACATCCGTGCGTGCCCGGCTCAGGGCGCGGGTTCGACCGCGTTGGCGCCGCGGACCATCCACTGGTCGGGGCGCGCGAGCGGCTCGAAGCCGAAGCGCGCGTAGAGATCGTGCGCGTCGCCCGTGGCGAGCGCGATCCGCTTGAGCCCGAGCGGTTCGAGGCGCTCGACGACGAAGCCGATGAGGCCCACGCCGACCCCGCCGCCCCGCGCCTCGGGTGCGACGATCACGTCGCACAGCCAGGCGAAGGTGACGCCGTCGGTCACGATGCGCGCGTACCCGAGCTGCTCGCCGGTCCCCGCGTCGAACGCGCCGTAGTTCCACGACCCGTCGATCGCGGCATCCTGCACCGCGCGAGGTCGGCCGAGGGCCCAGTACGCGTGTTCGGAGAGCCACTCGTGCACGCGGGCCCGATCGAGCTCGCCCGTGTCGTCCGAGTAGCGGATGCCGCCTGCCATCCGCTCATCCTCGCACCCGCCGCCCGATGGTCCGGCGAGATGACGCAGATCGCTGCAGGGAGGTGGGGGAACCGCGATTCGCGTCATCTCGCTGGAACGGCGGGCGCGGCGCGCGACGCGCCGCGGCCGTGGGCGGACGAGCGGTCAGCGGCGACGGCGGTCGGGCGTCTGCACGAGGCGACGCGCCTGGGTGAGCCGCTCCGCGTGCTCCACGAGGAACGCGCCGGTCGTCTGCTCCTCGCGCCACTGCTCGTCGACGACGCCGATCGGGTTCACGAGGACCTGGCCGCGCGACTGGTAGAGCGCCAGCTCGAGTCCGGTCGCGTGCTCGGCCAGGCGCCACGACAGGCCCGTCCGCCGGGCGACGTACTCCCCGAACGCGGTGCCGAGGGCGTTGACCATGATCGTCGGGTCGTCCCGCTCGGGCGGATTGATGCGCCGCCATCCTGCCGCCCAGCGCTCGTACACCGCGGCGACCTCCTCGATGGCGTCGGGGTCGGCACCGGCGTCGGCCACCAGCGCGACGTGCGCGTCGATCCACTCGCGCTCGGGTTCGCCGATCTCGACGAGGCGCGGCACGGGCAGCGCGTCGTCGACCGGGACCGTCCGGCGGGAGAAGAGGGGCACCCGACGATTCTCGCCGATCGGCGGAGGCCTCGCGTACCGTCCGGCGGTCGCGCGTCGCGTTCCGGAACAGGCGGCGCACCGGGAACGCATGGCCGGCGCATCGGGACCGCATGGCCGATCGACAGGATCGGGCCGCATCGTGGAGCGCACGCCGGCATCCCGACCCCCGGGCCGGCACGACGCGAGGAGATGACCCATGGCGCGAGCGCACGACGAGACCGGCACCGGCATCCCGCCCGCCGACCCGCGCTGGATCGACGAGAACGGGGCGGAGATCGACGAGGACCACCGCGGGCTCACCTACGACATCCGCACGCTCATCGACCGGCGACGTGCGCTCGGCATCTTCGGCGGGGTCGGGCTGACGTCGCTCCTCGCCGCGTGCGGCATCGCCGACGACCCGGCCTCGACCGCGGCGAGCCAGGCAGCGTCACCCGGATCGGCCGGCGCCTCGGCCTCGCCGAGTGCCACGGATGCCGCGGGCGGCGGCGCCGTCGACGAGGTCCCCGATGAGACCGCGGGGCCGTACCCCGGCGACGGGTCGAACGGCGTGAACGTGCTCGACGATTCGGGCATCGTGCGCAGCGACATCCGCTCGGCGTTCGGCACGTCGTCCGTCGTGGCGGAGGGCTTGCCGCTGACCATCCGGCTCACCGTGCGCGACGCCGCGACGGGCAGCGCGCTGGCGGGGGCCGGGGTCTACCTCTGGCACTGCGACCGCGACGGGAACTACTCGCTCTACAGCCCGGGACTCGAGGACGTGAACTACCTGCGCGGCGTGCAGGCGACCGACGACTCCGGCACGGTCACCTTCACGTCGATCTACCCGGCGTGCTACAGCGGCCGCTGGCCGCACATCCACTTCGAGGTCTACGCCGACGTCGAGAACGCCGTCGCCTCGGGGCCCATCGTGAAGACGTCGCAGATCGCGCTGCCCGAGGAGGCCAACGCGGCCGTCTACGCCACGGCCGGCTACGAGCAGAGCGTGCGCAACGTCGCGCGGGTGAGCCTGGCGAGCGACAACGTCTTCGGCGACGACGGCGGGATCCACCAGGTCGCCTCGATGTCCGGCTCGGCGTCGACCGGGTACACGGCGGCGCTGACGATCGGCGTGTGAGCCGCTGTCGGCGGCGGATGCGACGATGGTCGCGTGCTGCTCGATGAGCTCGTCTCGACGCTCGAACGGGTCGCGTCGACCCGCTCCCGGCTGGCGAAGGTCGACGCGCTCGCGGGGCTGCTCGGCGGGCTCGAGCCCGCCGAGATCCTGCCCGCGGTCGGCTTCCTCACCGCGACGCCCCGGCAGGGGCGCCTCGGCGTCGGCTGGCGCACGCTGCAGGGCGGGCTGGGGGAGCCGGCCGATGACGCCACGCTCACGATCCTCGACGTCGACGCGATGCTCGACCGGCTCGCGGCGGCCACCGGCAGCGGCTCCGGCGCCGAGCGCGCCGCCGTCCTGCACGACTTCGGGGCCCGGGCGACGGCCCGAGAGCAGGACCTCGTCTCGCGCGTCATCCTCGGCGAACTGCGCACCGGAGCCCTCGCGGGCGTGCTGACCGACGCGATCGCCCGCGCCGCAGACCGCCCTGGCGAGGCCGTCCGACGCGCGGCGATGCTCTCGGGCGACCTCGGCGAGACCGCCCGGATCGCCCTGACCGGCGCGCCGGGCGACCTCGACGCCGTGGGGCTCGTGGTCGGCCGTCCGGTGCTGCCCATGCTCGCCGGCACGGCGCCGAGTGCGACCGCGGCGCTCGAGCAGGTCGGCGAGGCCTCCGTCGAGGTCAAGCTCGACGGTGCCCGCATCCAGGTGCACCGGTCGGGCGACGACGTGCGCGTCTTCACGCGGAACCTCGCCGACATCACGCACCGGGTGCCCGAGGTGGTCGAGGTCGTGCGTGGCCTGCCGGCGACCCGGCTCATCCTCGACGGCGAGACCCTCGCGCTCGACGAGTCCGGCGCGCCGCGACCGTTCCAGGAGACGATGTCCCGCTTCGGCGCCGACGCGGCGCGCGAGGTGCAACTGCACCCGTGGTTCTTCGACGTGCTGCACGTCGACGGCCGCGACCTCATCGACGAACCGCTCGGCGTGCGGCGCAGCGAACTCGAGCGCGTGACCGGCGCGTACCGCATCCCCGGCGAGGTGACCGACGACGCCGACGTCGCCGAGCGCGTCGCGCGCGAGGCCCTCGCCGCGGGTCACGAGGGCGTCGTCGTGAAGGGCGTCGACGCGCCGTACGCGGCCGGCCGCCGCGGCGCGAGCTGGATCAAGGTCAAGCCCGTGCTCACCTACGAGCTCGTGGTGCTCGCCGCCGAATGGGGATCGGGGCGCCGCCAGGGGTGGCTCTCGAACCTGCACCTCGGCGCCCGCGACCCGGAGGGCGAGTTCGGGGCCCCCGGCGGCTTCGTGATGGTCGGCAAGACGTTCAAGGGCCTCACCGACGAGCTGCTGCGCTTCCAGACCGAGCACTTCCCCGAGATCGAGACGCGCCGCACCGCGAGCACGGTCTTCGTCGAGCCGGTGACGGTCGTCGAGATCGCGATCGACGGCGTCCAGCGCTCGCGCAGGTACCCCGGCGGCATCGCGCTGCGCTTCGCCCGGGTCAAGGGCTACCGCGACGACAAGGGCGCGGGCGAGGCCGACACGATCCAGGCGCTGCGGGGGCTGCTCCGGGGCGGAGACGAAGGAGGAGCGGGATGACGGACGGCACGCACGCGGACGCGGGCGAGGGGGCCGGAGCGGGGCGCGTGCGGCAGCTGCGACTCGTCGTGGAGGCCGAGGACTTCGAGGCGGCCCTGGCCTTCTTCCGCGACGCGCTCGGCATGCCGGAGCAGGAGGCCTACAGCGGCGACGACGGCGCCGAGGTCCGGATCCTCGACGCCGGCCGCGCGACGCTCGAGCTCTCGAACCCGGCGCAGGTGCGCTTCATCGACCGCGTCGAGACCGACGGCGGGCGCAGCGATCGGATCCGCGTCGCGCTCGAGGTCGACGACGCCCCCGCCGTCGCGGACGACCTGGTCGCGGCCGGCGCCGAGCTCGAGGCATCTGCGCGCGAGACGCCGTGGCGCTCGGTCAACGCGCGGCTCCGGGCGCCGGCCGGGCTCCAGCTCACGCTGTTCCAGGAGCTCGACCGCCCCTGAGCCGAGCGGTCGCGCTCCCGGCCGGCTCAGGGCCCTGCCGGCTCAGGCCCCGCCCGGCTCCGGCCGATCCGGGTCGATGTCGATGCCGGTTTCCGGCACGCCGGCCCGGTCGTAGACGAGCGCGACGGCCCCCTTGGGGAACGCGATCGGCGGCTGCGCCAGCGTGAACGCCGCCGGGAGCGTGCCGCCGCCGAACAGGCGCTTGCCGGTGCCGAACGCGATCGGGTAGACGTACAGGTTCAGCCGGTCGACGAGGTCGAGCTCGAGCAGGCTCCGCACGAGTTCGCCGCTGCCGATCACGTGGACCTCGTCGAACTCCCGCTTGATCGCGCCGACCTCCGTCGCGACATCCGTCAGCACCGTCGTGCCGGTCCACGTCGGGTCGGCGAGCGTGCGCGACGCGACGAACTTCGGGACGGCGTTGAGCTTCCTGCCGATCGGATCGTCGGGGTCGACGAAGGGCCAGTACCCCGCGAAGATGTCGTAGGTGCGGCGGCCGAGGAGCAGCGCGTCGAAGCGGTCGATGCCCTCGCCGATCACCCGCCCCGACACCTCGTCGGCGTAGGGCGCCTGCCAGCCGCCGAACCCGAAGCCGTTCGACGGGTCCTCGTCCGGCCCGCCCGGCGCCTGGTAGACGCCGTCGAGCGTGATGAACAGGTCTGCGGCGAGCATGCCCATGGTGCTCCTCTCCGGGCGTCACGGTACCGAGCCGGCGGGCCGGCCGTCGAGGGGTCGTGCGACGATGCCCGCACGACTCCGCGCCGCCCAGCGGGGCCGGCACGACCCGCCCGGCACGCCCCCCGGCATCCGTCCAGCAGTGCCCGCCTAGGCTGGTGGGCATGCAGCTCGCCCTCATCCGCCACGGCCAGACCGACTGGAACCTCGACGGGCTCATGCAGGGCCGCACCGACATCCCGCTGAACGGCACCGGTCGCGCGCAGGCCGCCGCCGCCGTCGCCGAGCTCGACGCGGCGGACTGGGACCTCGTCGTCAGCTCGACGCTCGGCCGGGCCCGGGAGACCGCCGCCATCCTCGCCGAGGGCCTCGGCCTACCCGTCGCCGGCGAGTACGTCGACCTCGTCGAGCAGGACTTCGGCGCGGCCGAGGGCACGTTCGTCGCCGAGATCGACGAGCGGTGGCCCGGTCGCGAGTTCCCCGGCAAGGAGCCCGAGCACGAGGTCGGGCCGCGCGGCGTGCGTGCGCTCGACCGGATCGCGGCGGATCACGCCGGCGCGCGCGTGCTCGCGGTCGCGCACGGCACGCTCATCCGCCACGTGCTCGGTGAGCTGAGCGGCCACGAGCCGCGCAGCTACCCGAAGCTCGACAACCTCTCGATCTCGCGCATCGACCGGATCGACGGCGGATGGGGCGTGCGGACCGTCGCGGGCACCCCGTTCGACGAGGTCCGCGCCGGGCTCGTCCCGTTCGCCGGGGCCGCGCTCGACCGCAGCGCCTGACGCCGCAGCGCGGGCGCGCACATCGGCGACACCCGCGTGTTGCGATCGCGGAACGATCGTGCGACGAGCCGATGACGGCCCTCCCCGCCCCCGCTCGGCCGGACGTATGATCCGGAAATGGAGGCACCGGGCAGCACCACACTGGTCGTCGTCGGCGAGGAGTCGACCGCTGCGATCGGGTCCCTCGCCGGCCTCGCGAACGTCGAGAGCGCGACGTTCGCCGAGATGACGGAGGCCACCGACGCCGAGGTCGCGACGTGGTCGACGACCTCGCGGGCCCCGTTCGTCGTGCACGACCGCGACCCGCTCGGGCACGTGGCATCCGCATGGGTCGAGTTCTACGACGAGCGGTCGACCCTCGGGGTGCTGCAGCTCGAGATCGAGCAGGTGATCGACCAGGTCGCGCGGCACGGCATCCGCGTGCCCGACTACTACGTGGTCCTGGAGCCCGAGTCGCTGCAGGGCACCTGGATGCACTGGTGGCTCGGCGTCGTCGCGGCCGCCTCGCCGAGCCGCGTGCTGCCGTGGGAGCCCGGCGACCAGCCGCTCGCGGGGCTCATCCGGCGCCTGCCGACCGCCCGGGCGTGGCCCGAGGTGCACGAGTGGCTCCCCGGCGTGATCAGGGCGGTGCCCGACCGGTTCGGTCCTGGCCTGCCCGGCGCGGCCTGAGCGCGTTCGACCCGGGCGGCCTGCGCGGATAGCGTGGCCGCGTGGAACCCGACCAGCCCGCCGCCACGCCGGAGATGCACGCCGTCGCGCGCCGGTTCGCGAACGGACGCGGTCGGGACGTCGCAGGGGTGGCGAGGCTCGGGGGCGGCATGGCCAACGAGGTCGCGATCGTGACGCTGGACGACGGCACCCGCGTCGTCGCGAAGCTCGCCCCGGCGGACGGCGGGGGACTGAGCCATGAGCGCGCGCTGCTGCCGACCGAGGCACTCGCGCTCGCGGCGCTCGCGACCCCCGAGGTGGCGCAGCCCGTCCCGCTGGAGCAGTTCGCGGTGCGCGGGCGCGACGCCCTGGTCATGACCGAGCTCCCCGGCGCCCCGAGGGTCGGGGGCGTCCCGCGCGACGGACTGGGGCGCGCGGTCGGCGCCATGCACCTCGCGGGAGCGCGGGTCGACGGCGTCCGGTTCGGGTACCCCCATCGCCCGGAGCTGCAGGCGAGGTCGGCGCGCGAGGGGTACCTCTGCCTCGTCGACGCGGCGCTCGCCGATGCACGACGGTTCGAGGTCGGCCTCGGCCGTCCGGTGGCGGAGGTCCGCGATCGGCTGGCCGCGGCGGCGTCGGCGTTCGACTCCGTGCACCGGCCCACCCTCGTGCACTTCGACCTGTGGGACGGCAATGTGCTGCTCGACGACGGCGACGGCGACCGCGCCGAGCGGATCAGCGGGTTCGTCGACCACGAGCGGGCGATGTGGGCCGACCCCACCGCGGACCTCGCGTCGCTCGCCCTCTTCACGCCCGTCCCCGAGGCGATCCTCGCGGATGCCGCGTTCTGCGACGGGTACCTGGCCGGCACCGGGCGCTCCCCGCTCGAGGGCGACGGCGCGGTCGAGCGCGCCAGGCTCTGGGCCGCGTACCTCGCCATCCTGATGATCGTCGAGGCGGTGCCCCGTCGCTACTCCGGCGACTGGTTCGTGGACCAGGACGCGCGCACGCGCGCCTGGTTCGACGCGACCCTCGATGCGATCGGCGGATCGGCGGGCTGACCGGCGCATCCGCGGGCACCGGGCGGCACGGCGACGGCCCGCCCCCTCGGGGACGGGCCACGCGCGTGTGGTCGGGGTCAGCCGTGCACGCGCAGGTCGACCCAGACCAGCCGGTGGTCGCTCGACGGGAAGGGGAACGTGCCCGTCAGCGCCGAGAGCGGGTCGGACGAGACCGGCCAGAAGACGCCCGCATCGACGACGCGGAGGTCCTTCGACGGCAGCACGTAGTCGGCGCGCAGGTTGCCCGGGGCCGGGTTGTCGTTGAAGTCGGCCGTGTCGGTCGCCGGGTCGCCCTCGTGCGCGAGGTTCGCGCCGCCCTGCAGCTCGGTCGCCTCGACGGCGCCCGCCGACATCGGCATCGGGTCGGTGATCCGCGGGTGTCCGAGCAGCTGGTGGATCGCGTCATCCGTCGAGTCGCCGTCGACCGGGTCGGCGTTCTGGTCGCCGAGGATCACGAACGACGAACCCGGCTTCAACCCGCCGGACGTGCCGTCGTCGTCGTACAGGTAACGCGAGGCCTTGCCCGGGCTGACGTAGTCGGCCCAGAAGCGGATCTCGTCGTGGTTGCGACGGCCGTTGCGGTCCTCCGCGCCGTCGAACGTCGGCGGCGTCGGGTGCGACGCGAGCACGTGGACGGTGCGGCCGCCGACCTCGACGGGTACGTCCCAGTGCGACTTGCTCGAGAGCGGCAGGATCGCGAGCTCCTCCGCCGAGTACCAATCGGCGGGCGCCTCGGTGGCCGGGTCGTCGGGCAGCAGCGCGCCCGGCATGTCCTTCCACAGGAAGTGCTGGAACGTGCGGACCGCGTCGTCGTCGATCGGGTACTTCGAGAGCACGGCCATGCCGTACTGACCCTCGAACTGGCCGAAGCCGAGCGCGTCGTCGCCGTAGCCGGGGGTGAGCGGCGTCGTCACCACCTCGCCGTTGTTGTTGAGGTCGTACCCGCTCGCGATCCCCGTGTTCGAGGGCGCGACGAACGCGTACGGGAACTCGATCGCCTCGGCACCGCCCTGCGGCACCTCGAGGTAGTTCTCGCGGAAGAGGTCGACCGCCACGCCGTCGGGCACGTAGTCGAACTCGTTGAGCAGGATCACGTCGGGGTTCGCGCGCTGGATGATCTCGGCCACGGTCTGCGCCTGCGCGTTCGCGCCCGTCGAGAGGTCGGCGACGAGCTGGCCCGGCGCGTTGCGGTTCAGCGACAGGTTGTAGGTCGCGACGCGCAGGGTGTCGGCCGCGCCGGGCGTCCCGCCGGGAGCGGCCTGCGCGGGCGCGGCGAAGGCCCCGGCGCCGAGCGCGATCGCCGCGGCCGAGGCGACGACGAGCGGGGCGCGATACGCGGGGCGGGAACGGTCGGGACGTCTCGTGGACATGCGAGCTCCTCTGCTGGCGATTCCGGATGCCGCCCACGGTAGGCCGGTCGGGTGTCCGCCGGAAGAACCCTGCGCGAACGAGCGGCAGCGGCCCGCGCCTGCTCAGAGGTGCACGGGCGTCGTGGCGAACGTCGTCGCGAGTGCGCGGTCGCCGTCGACGCGGAACCGGCCGTCCGGCGCCGAGAGGTCGGCGCGCTCCCAGAGCAGGAGCGCGAGGTCGCCGACCGAGGCCCGGATCGTGGCGGTCGCGGGGGCATCCGCCCCGGCGACGGCGTCGTGGCGGAACCGCTCGAGGCGCCAGTCGGGGCTCACGCGCCACGCGTCGTCGGCGTCGTCCGGGACCAGGGCGACCGGGCCGGCGAGCGCCTCGATCCCGCGCCGCCGCGCCTCCGCCATGAACACGTCGCCGAACTCGTCGATCACGTCGGCCGCGCCCGCGGGGCCGACCTCGACCGGGAACCGCGGATCGTCGTCGGTCGCCGTGCGGAGGTCCCACAGGTGCTTGGTCGCCTCGTGCGCCATGCGCCGTGGCCAGAACCGCGTCGGCCCGGCAGCGCCGTACAGGATCGGCACGATCCGCTCGGGGTCGGCGGCCCCGAGCACGCGGACGAGCTCGTCCGCGCCGTCTCGGAACCAGGCGACGGGCTCCGCCTCGGCCGGACGGCGGTACTCGCGTCGATCGAGTCGCTCGCCCGTTCGCACGACCTCGGTCACCCAGTGCTGGATGTTGCCGAGGTGGTCGACGATGCGCCCGGCCGTCGTCCAGATCTCCGAGCGCACCGCGGCGTCGGGATCGGTGGCGGCGGCGGCCCGGGCGAACGCCGCGGAGGCGGCGCGCACGTCGTCGAGGGAGGTCATGCGGACCATCCTGCCGCGTCGACGCCGCCGCTTGACGATCCCGCCGCCGCGTGGTCGCATGACGGCATGGCTCCCTCCCAGCCGCCGCTCATCAGCGACGACGACCTCGACGACCTCGAGCGCGCGGCCATCGGACACGTCCGCGGCCGCGTGCTCGAGCTCGGCGCCGGCGAGGGCGAGAACTTCGGGGCGTTCCACCACGAGGTCGAGTGGGTCGGGCTCGAACCCGACGCCGAGCGCCGCACTGAGCTCGCCACGCGCGCCCGCGAGTGGCAGCACCGGGCGGAGCCGCTCGACGCGGTCGCGGAGCGGATCCCGCTGCCCGACGCCTCACTCGACGCCGTCGTCGCGACCTACGTGCTCTGCTCGGTCACCGACCAGCGCGACGCGCTCGCCGAGGTGCGCCGTGTGCTCCGGCCGGGCGGGCAGGTCGTCTTCGTCGACCACGTCGCCGCCCCGACCGGGACGTTCAAGCGGGGGATCCAGCGCGCCGTGACCCCGTTCAGTGCGCGCTGGTGCCACGGCTGCCACTGGGATCGCAACACGGGCGAGGCCATCGACGCCGCCGGATTCGTCGTCGACGAGTCACGGCTGGTCCGCGTGCCGTCCTTCCCGTTCGGTCCGACGCGCGTGCTCGTCTACCGGGGCCACGCGCCGGAGGCGTCGACGTGAGCGGGCGCCCGCGCGTGGTGGTGCTCACCGGCGCCGGCATCTCCGCCGAGAGCGGCGTGGCGACGTTCCGCGACGCCGGCGGGCTCTGGGAGGGCCACCGCGTCGAGGACGTCGCGACGCCGGAGGCGTTCGAGGCCGACCCGGAGACCGTGCAGCGGTTCTACGACGCGCGTCGCCGCGCCGTGGCATCCGTCATGCCGAATCCCGCGCACGCGGGCCTCGCCGCGCTCGAGCGCGAGCTCGGCGACGAACTCCTCGTCGTCACGCAGAACGTCGACGACCTGCACGAGCGGGCCGGGTCGACGCGGGTGCTCCACATGCACGGCGAGCTGGGTCGCGCGCGGTGCCTCGCGTGCGAGGCGCGGCCGGACGCTCCGGGCGACCTGCTGCCGGGACCGCCGTGCCCCGTGTGCGGCTCCGCGGCGCTGCGGCCCGACGTCGTGTGGTTCGGCGAGATGCCGTACGGCCTCGACGAGATCGACGACGCGCTCGCCGGATGCGAGACGTTCGTCGCGATCGGCACCTCGGGCGCCGTGCATCCCGCGGCCGGCTTCGTGCTTACGGCGGCGGCCGTCGGCGCGGCGACGCTGGAGCTGAACCTCGCCGAGAGCGAGATCACGCCGTTCTTCGGCGAGACCCGCCTCGGCCCGGCGAGCCGGCTCGTGCCCGAGTGGGTCGACGAGGTGCTCGGCCGCTGAGCGGGGCGCACCGCCATGGGGAACGCGGATGCCGCGGGGGACCCGCCGGACCCCGCGGCATCCGCAGTCCATGCGACGGGCGGTTGCCCCGTCACCACCTACTTCGGGCGATCACCGCGGTTCGGATGCACCCGATGCGAGATCCGCCGGGATCGACTCGTCCGCGAGCATCCGCCGGGCGAGCAGGGTCGCCCCGGCGACCGCCGCCGGCATGGTCGCGATCGCGCCGAGCGGCACGAGGAAGCAGAGCTGCGTCGCGACGCCGAACCCGAGCAGGCGCCACCGATGACGGCGCAGGAGCGCGCGCCGCGCGGCCCGGTCGAGCCCGCGCGCGTCGAGCGGCCGCGCCGTGAGCTCGCGCGCGAGGATCCGGCCCGTCAGCACGACGCCGAGCGCGGCGGCCGCGGCGGTGCCCACCACGGGGAGCAGTCCCGTCAGCCCGACGATCGCCGCCGACGCGAGGCCTTGCAGGAGCAGCACGGCGGCGCCGCCCACGCCCGACCAGAAACCGGGCGCCTCGCCGGGCGCCTCGCCGCCCGCATCCGATTCGACGGCCGTCCAGATCCGCTCGTAGAAGGGGTCGCCGACCACGAGCGTGAGCGCCGTGAACGTGACGATCGCGAGCACCGCGGCGCCGGCGAACAGCACCACCGCGACGAGCGTGCGGAACGCGAGCCGCCAGAACTCGACCCAGGCGTCGGCGAAGGGCGTGGCGAGGTCGACGAGACCGGGGAGGGTCGCGCCGAGCGCGACGAGACCCCACACGAGGGCGGCGAACACGATCGCCGCCGGGACCAGGCCGAGGAGCATCACGCCGGGATCGCGGCGCCAGAACCCGAAGCCCCGACCGAGCGTCCGCGCCCCGTCCACCAGTTCGCGCATCACCGGGCCAGCATAGGCAGGCGCGCGGGCCGCACCCGGCGGCGCTCCGCGCGACGCGGTGTTTCGGGCTGCGGCACGCCCTCCCAGCGCGGGGCGCTATCGTCGATCCTGCCGTTCCGCGCCGCGCCCCGCCGTGGCGCCCCGCTGCCGGCCCCGCCGGCACCCCGTTCGAGAGGGATCCGACGCCGCCATGAGCACGAGCCCGACCACGTCCGCTCGCGTCGCCGAATGGTGGAAGGCGCAGCGGCGCCGTGTGCTGCAGGGCACCGCGATCGCCGTGGTCGTCGTCGCGCTCGTCGTGGTCGTGGCGCGCCTGCTCCGCGGCGTGGCCGCGGTCGAGGACTTCATCGCCGCGTACCCGGGTGTGGTCCCGCCGCCCGAGGGCACGCACGTCGGCATCCCCGCCTGGCTCGGATGGCAGCACTTCCTCAACGCGTTCTTCCTGGTGCTGCTCGTGAAGACCGGCCTCGAACTGCGGGGCCGGCGACGCCCGCCGGGGTTCTGGACCCGCGACAACACCCGGTGGCCGCGCACGAAGCGCCCGCCGCGCCGCATGGGCATCTGGCTCTGGTTCCACCTGTGGCTCGATGCGCTCTGGGTGCTCGTCGGCGTCAGCTACGTCGTGCTGCTGTTCGCGACCGGCCAGTGGCTGCGCATCGTGCCGACCGACTGGGCCGTCGTGCCCAACGCGATCTCCGCCGGGCTGCAGTACGCGTCGCTCGAGTGGCCGGTCGAGGACTCATGGGTGGTCTACAACGCGCTCCAGCAGCTGGCGTACTTCGCCGTCGTGTTCGTCGCGGCGCCGCTCGCCCTGCTCACCGGCCTCCGGCTGTCGTCGGCCTGGCCCGTCGAGGGTCGTCTCGCATCTCCGTCGACGGAGCGGATGGCCCGGGCCGTGCACTACCCGGTCATGCTCTTCTTCCTCGCGTTCACGTTCGTGCACGTGGTCCTCGTCTTCACGACCGGGGCCCTGCGCAAGCTCAACCAGATGTACACGGCGCGCGACGCCGACGACTGGCTCGGCTTCGTGGTGTTCGCGCTCTCGGTCGTCGTGATGGTCCTCGCGTGGATGGTCGCCCGGCCGCCGCTGCTGAAGCGCATCGCCGCCGCCTCGGGGCGCGTGCAGGGCTGACCCGAGCCGACCGGGGCGCGTAGGCTCGCGGGATGACCCGGACACCGCCCGTTCCCGCCTCCACGCCCGCGCGGACGCTCGCGCGATGGGCGCTCGCCGTCGGCCTCGTCGTCGCCGGCGTCGGCCACCTCACCTGGGCCCGGCGCGAGTTCCGCGCGCAGGTCCCGACGTGGGTGCCGATGGATGCGGACGCCGTGGTCGTCGGCTCCGGCGTCGCAGAGGTCGGACTGGGCGCCGCGCTCGTGGCACTGCCGCGCGAGCGCCAGCGGGTCGGCGCGATCGCGGCGGCGTTCTTCGCGGCCGTCTTCCCCGGGAACGTGGCGCAGTGGCGCGAGCACCGCGACGCCTTCGGGCTCACGACCGATCGCGCCCGGTTCGCGCGGCTCTGGTTCCAGCCGCTGCTCATCGCGTGGGCGCTCTGGTCGACCCGGGCGCCGCGCGAGCGGTGACCCGCAGGTCGGCGTCGGTCGGCGCGGTTAGGCTCGGAGGATGAGCCGAACCGTGTGGACCGTCCTCGGCGTGATCGCTGCCGTCGTGATCGCGTGGATCCTCGTCGACCTCGTCTTCAGCGTGCTGTGGTTCATCGTGAAGCTCGCGATCGTGGCGGTCGTCGCCGTCCTGGTGTTCCTCTGGCTGCGCTCGCTCGCGACGCGCGGCGGCGACCGCAAGGCGGTCGAGCGATAACCGGGGTCGCCCCGCAACCGGACGACGCCGACATCGACGGGGTCGCCACGCTCGACGTGCCGTCGCCGAACGGCGGCGTCGTGCGCGCGGTCGTCGTCGACCCGCCGGCCGAGGTCGGCGCCCCGGCGCCGACCGTGATCTGGCATGCCGGGTCACCGCACACGGGCGAGCCGCTCGAGCCGCTCGTCGCCGCCGCGCGGGCGCGCGGCGTCCGGCTCGTGACCTTCGCGCGCCCCGGCTACGGGGGCTCCACGGCCCGCCCGGGCCGCGACGTGGCGTCGGTCGCCGCGGACGTCGCCGCGATCGCCGACGCGCTCGGGATCGACCGCTTCGCCGCACTCGGGTACTCCGGCGGGGGACCGCACGCGCTCGCGTGCGCCGGTCTCCTGCCCGATCGCGTGACCGCGGTCGCGGTGCTCGCGAGCCCGGCGCCGTACGACGGCGGCGACGACTGGTTCGCCGGCATGCACGGCCCCGAGGCGCTGCGTTCCGCCGCGCGCTCCAGGGAGGACCGGATGCGCTTCGCGGAGACGGACGACTTCGACCCGGGGCAGTTCATCGAGGCCGACTTCGACGCGCTCCGGGGCGAGTGGGGCGCGGTCGGCCGCGACGCGGGGCGGGCCGAGCAGTTCGGCCCGGACGGCCTCGTCGACGACGACGTGTCGTTCACGCGCGACTGGGGCGTCGACCTCGGCGAGGTGCGCGCTCCCGCGCTCCTCGTCCACGGCGAGCGCGACCGCGTCATCCCGCGATCCCACGCCGTGCGACTCGTCGCCGCGCTGCCGGACGCGCGCCTGTGGATGCGACTCGACGACGGGCACGTCGCCGTCCTCCGCGTCGTGCCGGAGGCCGTCGACTGGCTGCTCGAGCGGGGCGCCTAGCGCTTCTTCGACCCGGCCCATCCGAGGAGCCGGTCGACGTCCCACGTCGTCACGATCCGCTCGGGAGGGATGCCGGCGGCCTCCGCGCGCTGCGCGCCGAGGGCGAGGAAGCCGAAGTGGCCCGGGGCGTGTCCGTCGCTGTCGATCGAGAACCGGCAGCCGGCGTCGAGCGCGATGCGGATGAGGTCGTCGGGCGGGTCCTGCCGCTCGGGCCGGGAGTTGATCTCGACGGCGACGTCGTGCTCGGCGCACGCCGCGAAGACCGCGTCGGCATCGAACGCCGACTGCGGCCGGGTCCCCCGCGAGCCCTGCACGAGCCGTCCCGTGCAGTGGCCGAGGACGTTCATGCGCGGGTCGCGGACGGCGCGCAGCATCCGCTCGGTCATGACGTCGCGCGGCGCACGCAGCTTCGAGTGCACGCTCGCGACGACGACGTCGAGTCGGTCGAGCAGCCCGGGCTCCTGGTCGAGCGAGCCGTCCTCCAGGATGTCGACTTCGATGCCGGTCAGGATCCGGACGCCCAGGTCGCCGCGGTCGCGCTCGTCGGCATCGTCGAGCCCCTCGCCGAGCCCGGCGTTCAGCGCGCCGACGATCTCGAGCTGCGACTCGAGCCGCTCCGGGGACAGGCCGTTCGCGACCCTCAGGCTCGGGGAGTGGTCGGTCAGGGCGAAGTACTCCAAGCCGGCGGATGCCGCGGCACGCGCCATCGTCGCGATGCTCGTCGTGCCGTCCGACCATTCGGAGTGCGCGTGCAGGTCGCCGCGCAGCAGCGCGCGCAGGCCGGTCGCGCGTTCGACCCCGGCCTTCTCTCGGAGGTCCGCGAGGTACGCGGGGACCGTCCCGTCGAGCGCCTCGACGATCACGCCGAGGCTCGAGTCGCCGATGCCGGGCGTGCGCTTGAGGCGGCCGTCGGCGGCACGGGCCCGCAGCTCGTCCTCCGACAGCGGGCCGATCACCCCGGCCGCCCGCCGGAACGCCTTCGCCTTGAACGGCGAGGCGAGCTGCACCTCGAGCAGGGTCGCGATCTCCTCGAGTGCCGTCACCGGGTCCATGGCCCCAGTCTTGCAGGAGCGGCGGACGCGGTCCCGGGGGGAGGCCGGGTCGCGTACTACGCTGACCCCGAACCGGCCCGATCGAGCCAGCCCGTCGACGACCCCGATCGGGCGGAGGGTCGACGGGTCGACGATCGAGACGAGGGGCGGTCGGTCCGATGAGCACGTCGCAGCCGTCGTCGGGCGAGATCTCGCGCCGGATCGCGGTGCTCATGTCGGGTGCGACCGTCTTCGGCGCCCTGATCGTGTTCCTGTACTTCTCGCTGATCGACCCGCTGCCGGTGGATGACGCGGCGGTCCGCTCGCTGGAACCCGGGGGCGTGGTGGCCTTCGCGGTCGTGGGCGCGATCGTCCTCGTCGGCGCGATCGCGATGGTCGTCTGGCTCGGGCGACCGATCCGGCACTGGCTGCGGGCGATCGAGGACGGCACGCCGGCCTCCGAGATGCCGCCGAACGTCGCCCGCCTGGTGCTGGTCTGGCCGCTGGTCGGTGCGTCGCTCGTCGCCGCCGGCACGCTCGTCGTGGCCGTGTTCTTCTCGATCGCCTACGACGACCCCGGCAACTTCGTGGGCATCGCCATCGGCGGCGCCGTGGGGACGATCATCGTCTACTTCGGCGCCGACCTGATCTGGCGGCAGCAGATCCCGGTCTTCTTCCCGGACGGCGACCTCAGCACCGTCCGCGCCTTCCGACTCCTGGTGCGACGGCGCCTGCTGCTCGCGTTCATCGTGATCGGCGGACTCACTCCGACGCTGCTCGTGGTCCTGTCGCAGCTGCGCACGCGGGCCGTGCTCGAGGCCGAGAACCCGCAGGCGGTCCTGGACAACCTCATCGTCATGCAGCTCTTCATCCTCGGCGTCGGGCTGGTCACCGGCGTGATCACGGCCGTGCTCGCGGCGAGGGCGATCGTGCAGCCGCTCGAGGCGCTGCAGTCGGCGATGGGTCGCGTGGAGCACGATCGGCTCGACACGAGGGTGGTGGTCACGACCAACGACGAGCTCGGCTACCTGGGCGAGCGCTTCAACGCGATGACGGACGGGTTGCGCCAGGGGGAGCGCCTGCGAGAGCTGTTCGGCCTCTACGTGAGCCCCGAGGTCGCCCGGGCGGCCGTGGAGACCGGCGCCGGTCTCGGCGGACGGCTCGTCGACTGCTCGGTGGTCTTCTCGGACATCCGCGACTTCACGACGCTCAGCGAGCAGACGCCGCCCGCGCGCCTGGTCGAGGTGATCAATCGCTACATGACCGCGATGGTGTCCGTCATCGTCGACCACGGCGGCGTGGTCACCCGCTTCGCCGGGGACTCCGTGCTGGCCGTCTTCGGCACGCCGCTGAACCCCATGGCCGATCACGCGGACCGGGCGGTGACGACGGCGTTCGAGATGCGCCGGGCGCTCGACGCCTTCAACGCGGCGGAGGCCGGCGAGGGCCTGCCGAGCCTCCGGACGGGGATCGGCATCGCGACCGGTCCCGTGATCGCGGGCAACATCGGCGGCAGGGAGCGGATCGAGTACACGGTGATGGGGGATGCCGTGAACCTCGCCGCCCGGCTGGAGGAGAAGACCAAGGACGTCGGCCTGCCGATCCTCGTCAGCGCCGAGACCCACCGGTCGCTCGACGGCAGCCGCGCGCTCGCCGTCACGACGGTGACGGACCTCGAGATCAAGGGGAAGCGGGATCGGGTGACCGCGTACGCCCTGTCCGAGTGACGAGGGGTGGCCGGCCCCGGCCCCGGCTCAGTCCAGGAGGGCGACCGCCCGGACCGGGGCGCCGTCGACGCCCAGCTGCAGCGGGAAGAACCCGATGCGCGCGCGCTCGGGAACCCCGTCGAGCCCGGCGACGTTCTCGACGATGAGGTGATCGGCGCCGAGCACGATGGCGTGCACGGGGAAGTCGCTCGTGCCGGCGGCATCCGTCGGGTCGGGGCTCAGCGTGTCGACCGCGAGCACGTGCATGCCCCGTGAGACGAGCTCGCGGGCGGCATCGGCGTCGAGCGCAGGATGCCGCACCGCGCGTTCGGTGCCGAACGACCGCCACCATCCCGTGTCGATGACGACGATGGGCGGCAGCTCCGCGGGCAGCTCGCCGGCGTCGAGCGCCGCCGCCAGGTCGGCGGAACCGTAGGTCGCCCCGTCGGCGAGGCCCTCGAGGTGGAACACGAGGGCCTCGCCGACGAGCTCGTCGAGCGAGACGTCGGCCATGGTCCGCCCGCCCGCCACGGTGTGCGACGGGGCGTCGACGTGCGTGCCGGTGTGCGACCCGAGCTCGAGCGCGGTGACGGCCGCGCCGTCGCGGTCGAGTTCGAGTGCGGGGGCGAGGTGCACCTCCGGGTCGCCCGGGTACACCGTCATGCCGTCGGTGATCGGATGGCTGAGGTCGCGCATCGCCGACCCCCGACCCCGCTCATCCGGCATGCCAGGCATCGTGCGACCTCCCCGCCGGTCGACCGGCCCCGCCGTCACGCTAGGACGTCGGTGCGGGAGGGTCAACCGTTCCCGAGCGGGGACGCGCGGCGCAAGCCCTGTGCAGCCGGACGCGACCCCCCTAGGGTCGAGCCATGGTCTTCCGACGCCGCAGCGCCCCGGATCCCGCCCGCAGCCGACCCGCCGCCGGGTCCCGAGCCGACGGGGCCGCCGAGCCGATCCCGCCCCGCCGGAGCGCGGGCGGACCGGTCTGGAACGACCGCCTCGGCCGCTGGTCGATCCGCAGCCTGCAGGTGCTCCTCGTCGTCACGCTCGGCGCGCTGGCCGTCTGGGCGCTCACCCAGGTCACGCTGATCGTGATCCCGGTGCTCGTCGCCCTCATCCTCGCGTCGGCGGCGAGTCCGCTCATCGGCTGGCTGCGCCGCGGGATGTCGGCGATGCTCGCGGCGTGGGTGACGCTGCTCGGCGGCATCCTCGTGCTCGGCGGCATCATCACGGGCATCGTCTTCGCCGTGCGGTCGCAGTGGGAGGAACTCGCGACCTCGGCGACGGAGGGCTTCGACGACCTGCTCGGCTGGGTGCGCACGCTCCCGATCCCGATCGACCAGGAGCAGCTCGACGCGTGGCGCGACGGCATCCTCGACTTCGTGACGAGTGCCGAGTTCGGCCAGAGCGCGCTCACCGGCGTCTCGCAGGCGACGGAGTTCCTCACGGGGCTCGTGCTGATGCTGGTGGTGCTGTTCTTCTTCCTCAAGGACGGCGACCGCATCTGGGCGTTCTTCATGCGACCCTTCCGCGGCGACCACCTCGAGCGCGGACGCCGCGTCGGCACGACGAGCGTCAAGGTGCTCGGCGGGTACGTGCGGGGGACCGCGATCGTGGCCCTCGTCGACGCGGTGGCGATCGGCATCGGCCTCGCGATCCTGCAGGTGCCGCTGGCGCTGCCGCTCGCCGTCATCGTGTTCCTCACGGCGTTCATCCCGCTGGTCGGCGCGACGGTCGCGGGCATCCTCGCCGCGCTCGTCGCCCTCGTGGCGAACGGGCCGCTCGTCGCGCTCATCGTCGTCGCGATCGTCATCGCGGTGAACCAGCTCGAGGGCGACCTGCTCCAGCCGGTCGTGATGGCGCAGTCCCTGAAGCTGCATCCGCTCGTCGTGCTCATCGCCCTGACGGCCGGCACCATCCTCGGCGGGATCGCCGGCGCGGTCCTCGCGGTGCCGCTGACCGCGGTGGGCTGGGCGATCGTCAAGGTGTGGGATGCCCCGGACCCGTCGATCGACGAGCGACGGGAGTTCCACCTGCGCCGGCGTCGCCCGGGCTCCGGGGGCGGCTCGCGGGAGACCGCCGACGCCTCCGTCGCCTGATCCGACTCGCACCGTCGACCGGCCGGCGGATGGCGCGGCACGTCGCCGCGCTCAGCCCCCGGTCTCGTCGCGCGAGCCCGCGAGGTGCCGTTCGAGCCGCTCGAGCGCGGCGACCTGGCCCTTCACGAGGAGCGTGCGCGCCTCGTCGACCGGGACCCAGCGCACCTCGTCGACCTCGGGGAACTCGGCCGTGCGGCCGGAGCGGGGCGGCCACTCGAGCTCGAACGTGCCGGGGCGGAACTCGGGCGCGAACCCCTCGGCCTCGGCGGCGAACACCCGCAGGACCTTGCTCGAGGAGGCGCGCACGGAGCCGAGGTCGACCGCATCGCCCGGCCCGAGCGGGGCGTCCGCGCCGACCTCCTCGGCGAACTCGCGGAACGCCGCGTCGCGCTCGTCCTCGCCGGGCTCCACGAGACCCTTCGGCATGGACCACGCGTGCTCGTGGCGGCCGGACCAGTACGGGCCGCCCATGTGGGCGAGGAAGACCTCGAGCCCGGGCGCACGGCGATAGAGCAGCAGGCCGGCGCTCGTCACCGGCATGGGTGCCCGAGGGATCGCGTCAGTCGCGCGGGCCGCGCGCGAACACCCACAGGGACGCGGCCAGGCCGACGCCCCCGATCGCCATGATCCCGAAGATCGCGCCCCACAGCAGCGTCTCGACCGACATGCCCACCTCCGCGTGTTCGTGGGCCCATTCTGCCCCCCGTGCGCGCGCCGCCGCCACTGCCGGCGCGTCGAGCGGCGGCCGCGCCGACGTCCGCGGCTGGTGCATGGGCGCGGTCGGTCGGTACCGTTGGGGGCAGCGACAGCGGGGGAGGCTGATCATGGCGAAGGTGCTGATCATCGGCGGGCACGGGCGGGTCGCCCTGCAGGTGGAGCGGATCCTGGCCGAGCGCGGCGACGAGGTCGACGCGGTCATCCGCGACGCCGACCAGGTCGGCGACCTCGTCGCGGCGGGGGCGAACCCGGTGATCGCCGACATCGAGTCGCTCGACGTCGATGCGCTCGCCGGCCTCATCTCCGGGCACGACGCGGTGGTGTGGTCCGCCGGTGCCGGCGGTGGCGATCCCGCGCGGACGCGCGCGGTCGACCATGACGCCGCCGTCCGGTCGATGGATGCCGCCGAGCGCGCCGGGGTGCGTCGCTACGTGATGGTCTCCTACTTCGGCTCGCGCCTGGATCACCGCGTGCCCGCCGACAGCGCCTTCCGCCACTACGCCGACGCGAAGGCCGCGGCCGACGAGCACCTGCGCGCGTCGGGGCTCGACTACACGATCCTGGGCCCGTCGACCCTGTCGGACGGGGAGGGCACCGGCCGCATCGACGTGACGGGCGAGGAGAGCACGGACGTCGACCGGGCGGACGTGGCCGCCACGGTCGCCGCGTCGCTGGTGGAGCCGGCGACGGTCGGGCGCACCATCCGCTTCAACCGCGGCGAGACCCCGATCGCCGAAGCGCTGGCCGGCTGATCGTCGGCGGGCCGCAGAGCGGGCGGGCCGCAGAGCGGGCGGGCCGCGGAGCGGGGTAGGCGCCCGCGGCCCGCCGTCCTCGGCGTCACGCCGACGTGCGCTCGACCGTCTCGCACTCGAGGCGCACCTCGCCCGGGACGTCGTCGGCCTGGAGCCGTTCGAGCACGAGGCGGGCGGCCTCCGAGCCGAGGCGACGCGCGGGCTGGCGAACGGTCGTGAGCTGGGGCGTCGTGCGGCGGGCCCAGGCGCTGTCGTCGAAGCCGACGACGCCGACGTCCTCCGGGACGCGGCGGCCGGCCAGGCGGAGCGCCTCGATGGCGCCGGCGGCGACCGCATCGGATGCGGCGAACACGCCGTCGAGGTCGGGCGCGCGCTCGAGGAGCGCCCGCATGCCGTCGCGGCCCTGCGAGTAGGAGTACAGCGGGATCGGCTCCACCAGGTCGTCGTCGTACGCGTCGCCGAGGGCCTCGCGGAACCCGGCGAGCCGCTCGGTCCCGGAATCGCGGTCGAGCGCGGCCGCGATCATGCCGATCCGCCGCCGGCCCGTGCGCGCGAGCAGTTCCGTGATCGCCCGGGCGGCGCCGCGGTTGTCGATCACGACGAACGAGGCCGACCCGGCGGCCCCCGGCGGATGGCCGACGTAGGCGGCGGGCAGCTGCAGGCGTTCGACGACGCGGGTGATCGGGTCGTCGGCGCGCGCCGACACGATGATCACGCCGTCGACGAGCCCGCCCGAGAGGTAGCGGGCGACACGGTCGGTGTCGCGCTCGCTGTCGACGATGAGCACGGCCATCTGGTGGTCGGCGTCGGAGAGCTCGGCGTTCGCGCCGAGCAGGATCTCGCCGATGTTCGGATCCTCGACGAAGAGCGAGTGGGGCTCGTGCACGATGAAGGCGACCGCCTGGGTGCGCTGCATGACGAGGTTGCGGGCCGCGGTGTTCGGCACGTAGCCGACCTTCGCGATCGCGCGTTCGATCGCCTCGCGCGCGGCGGCCGAGACGTAGCGCTCGCCGTTGACGTAGCGGCTGACGGTGCCGCGCGACACTCCGGCCTCGACCGCGACGTCGTGGACGGTCGCGCGCCTCGGCCGAGCGGGTCGCGTGCTCATGCGACTCACTGTATCGCCGCGGCGGGGTTGACAGTCGAGACGCGCGGTGCCATTCTGTGTACGTTCACAGAAACCCGGATGGGCTCGAGGTCGGCCGGGACTGTGCACGTTCACAGAATCAACGGGGATCGGGAGCACCGTGGACCACCAGGCGACGACGCTGGCGAGGAGCCGCACCACGCTCGCCGAGCCCGCACCGGTGGCCGCGCACCCGCGGTTCGCGCACCGGGGCATCGCGTTCGGCGGCGACTACAACCCCGAGCAGTGGAGCCCCGAGACCTGGCGCGAGGACGTCGCGCTCATGCGGCAGGCCGGCGTCGACCTCGTCGCGATCAACGTCTTCGGGTGGGCCGCGCTGCAGGGACCCGACGGCGCATTCGACTTCAGCGCGCTCGACGAGGTCATCGACCTGCTGCACGAGGGCGGGATCCGCGTCAACCTCGGCACCGGGACCTCCTCGCCGCCGCCGTGGCTGACCGCCCGGCACCCCGAGATCCTCCCCGTCGTCGAGGACGGCACGACGCGCTACCCGGGCGGGCGTCAGGCGTGGTGCCCGAGCTCCCCGGTCTTCCGGCGAGCCGCGCTCGAGCTCGTGGAGGCGGTCGCCGGCCGCTACGGCGACCACCCGGCCGTGGCGCTCTGGCACGTCTCCAATGAGCTCGGCTGCCACAACGCCCACTGCCACTGCGAGGCCTCCACGCGCGCGTTCCGCTCCTGGCTCGAGCGCCGCTACGGCACGGTCGCCGACCTGAACCGCGCCTGGGGCACCACGTTCTGGAGCCAGCGGTACACGAGCTTCGACGAGGTGCTCACGCCCCGCGCGAACCTGTCGACGCGCAATCCGGGCCAGGTCCTGGACTTCAACCGCTTCTCCTCTGACGAGCTGCTCTCGTACTACCGGGCCGAGCGCGACGTCATCCGCCGCCGCAGCGACCGGCCCGTGAGCACGAACTTCATGGTCACGGCCCACATCCGCGACCTGGACTACTGGACCTGGGCGCCCGAGATGGACGTCATCGCCAACGACCACTACCTCGACCACCGCCTCGGCGCACCGCGCACCGAGCTCGCCTTCGCGGCCGACCTCACGCGCGGCCTCGCCGGGGGCGAGCCGTGGCTGCTCATGGAGCACTCGACCGGCGCCGTGAACTGGCAGCCCGTCAACCTCGCCAAGGAGCCGGGGCAGATGCTGCGCAACTCGCTCGCGCACGTCGCTCGCGGCGCCGACGCGGTCTGCTTCTTCCAGTGGCGCGCCTCGCTCCAGGGCTCGGAGAAGTTCCACTCCGCCCTGGTCCCGCACGCCGGCACCGACACCGCGCACTGGCGCGAGGTCTGCGAGCTCGGCGCGACCGTCGGCCGCCTCGCCGAGGTGCAGGGCACGCGCGTGGCCTCCGACGTCGCACTGCTGTTCGGGTGGGAGTCGTGGTGGGCCAACGACGCCGAGAACCGGCCGACCCACGCGCTCGACTACCTCGACCACGTGCACGCCGTGTACGGCGCGCTGCACGACCTCGGCGTCGGCATCGACGTCGTGCGGCCCGGCAGCGACCTCAGCGGGTATCGCCTGGTCGTCGTGCCCGGCCTCCACCTCGTGCGCGACGTCGAGGCCGCGACCGTCGACGACGCCGTCGCCGCGGGCGCGCACGCGCTCGTCACGTTCGGCAGCGGCATCGTCGACGAGGACGACCGGGTGCGCCCCGGCGGGTACCCCGGAGCCTGGCGCGACCTGCTCGGCATCCGGGTCGAGGAGTTCGCCCCGGTGCTGCCCGGCACCCGGCTCACCCTCGGATCCGGCGCCGGCGCCGGCCTCTGGGCGGAGCGGATGACCGCGCCGCAGGCGACGGTCGTCGAGCGCTTCGCCGACGGCCCAGCCGCCGGGATGCCGGCGATCACCCGTCGCGCCGAGGCCGCGGGCCCCGGCAGCGGCGACGCCTGGTACCTCGGCACGCTCCTCGACCACGATGCGATGCGCGAGTTCACGGCACGGGTCGTCGAGGCCGCCGGCGCGCGCCGCGAGCCCGGCGCGTCCGCGGACGTCGAGATCACCCGCCGCGTGGGCGACGGGCGCAGCTACCGGTTCATCGTGAACCACGGGACCGAGGACGTCGCGATCGACGCCCGCGGCACCGAACTCGTGACCGGAACGGTCGTCGACGGGCGCCTCGAGGTGCCCGCCGGGGCCGTCCGGGTGATGAGAGAGGAGGGTGCGGAATGACCGCCCCCGGTACCACCGAGGTCGCGCGCGATGCGGCGCGCGGCACGAGATCCACGCCGTCCCCGAGCCGGCGACGTCGGGTGCAGCACCCCTGGGCGATCGTCGCGTTCGTGGCGCCGTTCGCCGTGCTGTTCATCCTCTTCTACCTGATCCCGATCGGCGTCGCCGTCTGGCAGTCCCTGCTCGTGGTCGAGCGCGAGGGCACGTTCGGCGAGGCCCGCGAGGTCTTCGGCGGGTTCCAGCAGTACCTGATCGTCTTCCAGAACGAGGCGTTCTGGTCGTCGGTGCTCCGCGTGCTGCTCTTCGGCATCGTGCAGGTGCCGGTGATGCTGGGCCTCGCGCTGCTCTTCGCGCTGCTGCTCGACTCGCCGCTGCTGCGCGGCAAGAAGTTCTTCCGCCTCGCCTTCTTCGCGCCGTACGCCGTCCCCGGCGTCATCGCCGCGATCATGTGGGGCTTCCTGTACTCGCCGAACCTCTCGCCGTTCGAGGCGCTCACGAGCCGGGTCGACCTGCTCTCGGCCGACTTCGTCCTGTGGGCGATCGCGAACGTCGTCACCTGGGTGTTCGTCGGCTACAACATGCTGATCATCTACTCGACGCTGCTCGCCATCCCGCAGGAGATCTACGAGGCGGCGCGCATCGACGGGGCGGGCCAGGCGCGCATCGCGTGGTCGATCAAGGTCCCGCTCGTCCGGCCGGCCCTCACGCTGACCGCCGTGCTGTCGATCATCGGCACGCTCCAGCTGCTCGCCGAGCCGCAGACCTTCCGCTCCTTCAGCTCGGCGGTCACGAGCACGTACACGCCGAACATGACGATCTACGCGACCAGCTCCATCCCGAACGTCTCGCTCGCCGCGGCCTTCTCGGTCGTGCTCGCGCTCGCCACGTTCATCCTCTCGTTCGCGTTCCTGAGGTTCACCCGTCGGAAGGGAGCGGACGCATGAGCGCCGCCATCGGACCCGACGCGACGTCCGCGTCGCAGGTCGTCAACCCGCGCGGCTTCGAGCGTGCCGGAGGGTCGCCGGGCGCCGGCCGCGGCCCCCGCGAGAGCCTGCTGTCCCGCACGGGCGCGATGCTCGTCATGGGCGTCTTCACCGTCTACTTCCTGGTTCCGATCTGGTGGCTGCTCGTCGCCTCGACCAAGAGCCGCGGGGAGCTGTTCAGCACGAACCCGCTCTGGTTCGCCGACTTCCGGCTCTTCGAGAACATCGGTGCGCTCTTCGACTACCGGGGCGGCGTGTACCTGCGGTGGATCCTCAACAGCCTGCTGTACGCCGGCCTCGGCGCCGTCGTCGCGACGATCCTCGCCGCGATGTGCGGCTACGCCCTCGCGAAGTACCGGTTCCCGGGCCGCGAGACGATCTTCAACATCGTGCTCGGCGGCGTGCTCGTGCCCGCGACGGCGCTCGCGCTCCCGCTGTTCCTGCTGTTCAGCCGGGTGCAGCTCACCGACACGTTCTGGGCGGTCTTCCTGCCGAGCGTGGTGAGCCCGTTCGGCGTGTACCTGTCGCGCGTGTTCGCCGAGGCGTCCGTCCCGGAGGAACTGCTCGAGGCGAGCCGGCTGGACGGCGCGGGCGAACTGCGCACGTTCTTCACCGTCTCCATCCGGCTGATGTTCCCCGCGCTCATCACCGTGTTCCTGTTCCAGTTCGTGACCATCTGGAACAACTTCTTCCTGCCGCTGATCATGCTGCGCAGCGAGGAGCTGTTCCCCGTCACGTTCGGCCTCTACGCCTGGAACTCCACCATCAACCAGTTCCCCGAGCTGCGCACCTTCGTGCTCGTCGGCTCGCTGCTCTCGATCATCCCGTTGATCATCACGTTCCTGCTGCTTCAGCGCTACTGGCGCACTGGCCTCGGCGCCGGATCCCTGAAGTAGTCGCCCTGCCCGGGGGCATCCGGGCACCAATCACCGAGAAGAGGAAACCATGCGTCACACGAAACGAGCGGTCACCGCAGCCCTGCTCACCTCCGCGGCTCTCGCCCTCACGGGCTGCGCCGCGGGCGACTCCGGCGGCGGAGGCGGCAGCGCCTCCGGCGGCTCGTGCGAGCCGGCGGGCGAGGACGTCACGCTCACCTTCACCAGCTGGATCCCCGGCATCGAGGACGCCGTCGCGATGTGGAACGACGAGAACCCCGACATCCAGGTCGAGGTCCAGACCGGTCCGAACGGCAACTCCGGCACGTACCAGAACTTCTTCAACCAGCTGCAGGCCGGGAACGCCCCCGACCTCGGCCAGATCGAGTACGACGCGCTGCCGAACTTCCGCGTGCAGGACGGCCTCGAGGACCTCGCCGCGTGCGAGGACGTCATCTCCGCCCAGGACGACTTCTTGGACTGGACGTGGGGCCAGGTCTCGCTCGGCACCGACGACCAGGTCTACGGCATCCCCCAGGACCAGGGCCCGATGGCGCTGTTCTTCCGCAGCGACAAGTTCGACGAGGCCGGCATCGACGTGCCGACCACGTGGGACGAGTACCGCGAGGCGGCCGTGAAGATTCGCGAGGAGGGTGGCTACATCACCAACTTCTCGCAGACCGACATCAACCAGTTCGCCGGGTTCGTGTGGCAGGCCGGCGGCCAGTGGTTCGCGAACGACGGCGACCAGTGGACCGTCGAGCTCACGAGCGACGAGTCGGAGCAGGTCGCCGACTACTGGCAGGACCTGATCGAGAACGACCTCGTCTCGACGTACCCGGCCTGGACCGACGAGTGGAACAACGCCTACAACTCGGGTGAGGTGTGGACGTGGAACTCGGCCGTCTGGGGCGCGAACTCCATCGCGTCGGGCGCACCCGACACCGCCGGCAACTGGTCGGTGGCGCTCGCGCCGCAGTGGAGCGCGGGCGACTCGGCCGCCGGCAACTGGGGCGGCTCGTCGATCGCGGTCTTCAAGGGCACCGACCACCTCTACGAGGCGGCCAAGTTCGCCCTCTGGCTCAACACCTCGGATGAGTCGCTCACGCTCCTGAACGAGAAGGCGGCGATCTACCCGGCCACCAAGGCGGGCCTCGAGCTGCCGAGCCTGACCGAGGGCGTGGAGTTCTACGGCGGACAGCCGATCTACGACGTGTTCGCGGAGGCGGCGGCGCAGGTCAGCCCGGACTTCGTCTGGGGCCCGACCATGACGCAGACCTACGCCGACGTGTCGGACGGCTTCAAGGCTGCGGCCTCGGGCAGCGGCACGCTGCCGGAGGCGCTCGAGAAGGGCCAGCAGTCGACCATCTCCACGATGGAGGCCCAGTCCATCCCGGTCGCGGGGTAGTCTCCGCCTCGTGATCCATCACCTCCGTGCCGCGGGTGTCAGCGTCGTCGTCGACGCCCGCGGCACGGGCGTGCCCGCCCTTCTGCACTGGGGGAGCGACCTCGGTGCACTCGGGCCGCACGCCCTGGACGCGCTCGCCGCGGCATCCGCGCCGGCGGTGCCGCCCTCGTCGATCGACGTGCCGCTCCGGCTGAGCCTCCTGCCCACCTTCGGCGACGGATGGTCCGGCCGGCCGGGTCTCCAGGCCTTCCGGGCGCCGGACGACGACGCGGAGGCCGCACGGGCGCTGCGCGCCCCGCGGTTCGTGCTGCAGCAGGGCTCCGGGCTCGTCGAGACCTCCTCCGCATCGCACGCACTCGGCGGCCGACTGGAGTTCGAGCTGGAGGATGCCGCCGCCGGCGCGACCGTGACCACGACGCTCGAGCTCACGCCCCAGGGCGTGCTGCGGGTGCGGCACCGCGTCGCCAATCGCGGCGGCTCGGCGCTCGGCGTCGGGCGGCTCGCCGCCGTGCTCCCGGTCCCCGCGCGGGCGCGCGAGCTCATGGACTTCAGCGGCCTGTGGGCCGACGAGCGTCGTCCCATCCGGCGCGGGTTCGAGCACGGCGTGCACGCCCGCGAGTCGCGGCACGGCCGCGGCGGGCACGACGACGCGTTCCTGCTCGTCGCTGGCACGCCCGGCTTCGGCTTCCGGCACGGCGAGGTCTGGGCGGCGCACGTGGCGTGGTCGGGCGACACCGACCTGTGGGCCGAGCGCACGGCGCTCGGGCCGGCGACGCTCGGCGCGGGCGAGCTGCTCGCGCCCGGCGAGGTCCGGCTCGCGCCGGGGGAGGCGTACGAGACCCCGTGGGTGGTCGCCGTCCACTCGGCCGGTGGGCTCGACGGCATCCCCGACCGGCTGCACCCGTGGGTGCGCTCGTGGTCGACGATCGCCGCCCGCCCGCGCCCGGTCGTGCTGAACACCTGGGAGGCGGTGTACTTCGACCAGTCGCTCGAGCGCCTCGAGCCGCTCATCGACGCGGCCGCACGGGTCGGCGTCGAGCGCTTCGTGCTCGACGACGGCTGGTTCCACGGCCGCCGCGACGAACGCCGCGCACTCGGCGACTGGATCGTCGACCGCGACGTCTGGCCCGACGGCCTCGCCCCGCTGGTCGACCGCGTGAACGCGGCCGGCATGGAGTTCGGGCTGTGGGTCGAGCCCGAGATGATCAGCGCCGACTCCGAGCTCGCGCGTGCGCACCCCGGATGGGTCCTCGGTCGCGACGGCGACCCCGAATGGCGCTGGCAGCGCGTGCTCGACCTCTCGGCGCCGGGCGCCGCCGACCACGTGTTCGACCGGCTCGACGCCCTGCTCGGCGACCTCGACATCCGGTACCTCAAGTGGGACCACAACCGCGACCTGCTCGGCGGCAGCGCGCACGCGCAGACCCGCGGGCTCTACGCGCTCATCGACCGCCTCCGCCGCGCCCATCCCGGCGTCGAGATCGAGTCGTGCGCGTCCGGCGGGGCGCGCATCGACCTCGGGATCCTCGAGCGCACGGACCGCGTCTGGACGAGCGACACCAACGACCCGCTCCGGCGCCAGCGCATCCACCCGCACACGAGCCTCGTGGTGCCGCCGGAGTACCTCGGCGCGCACCTCGGCGACGCTCGGGCGCACACGTCGGGGCGCACGTCCGAGCAGTCGTTCCGCTTCGCCACCGCGCTGTTCGGCAGCGCGGGCATCGAGTGGAACCTCGCGTCCGCGAGCGAGGAGGACCTCGACCGAATCGCCGGATGGATCGCGCAGTACCGGCGCCTGCGGCCGCTGCTGCACGGCGGCCGCTCGGTGCGCGCCGACAGCCCCGACGCCGCCCGGGTCGTGCACGGGGTCGTCGCCCACGACGCGCGGCACGCGGTCTTCTCGATCGCGATGCTCGACTCCGCGACCGAGGCGCTCCCGGCGCCCGTGCGCCTGCCGGGGCTCGACGACGACCTGGAGTACGTCGTCAGGCCGCTCGACCTCGGGCCCGTGCGCACCGTGCAGGATGCCGATCCGCCGTGGTTCCACGAGCGATCGGTGCGACTTCCCGGTCGCGTGCTCGCCGAGGTCGGGCTGCCGATGCCCCTCATGGCACCCGAGAACGCGGTGGTGCTCGAGGTCCTGGCCGCCTGAACCGGACCGGCGCGCGGGACCGGCCGGGTCCGTGCGACGATCGTGGCATGCCGGCCACCGACGCCTCGTCCGAGACCCTCGCCGAGCGGCTCGGACCGATCGACCCGCCCGTCGTCCCCTCGCACCCGGACGTCGCACGCTGGCGCGCACCGGTCCCCGCCGACCTCGACGCCCTGATGGAGTTCTTCGCCGCCGTCGCCGCAGGCGACCACCCGCACTGGGTCGAGCAGCGGGACGAGGTCGCCGAGGTGTTCTCGCTGCCGCACGTCGATCCGGCGCGCGACGCCATGGTCGCCTTCGGGCCGGACGGGCGGGTGATGGCCTACGGGTCCGCGGTCTGCCCGCCCGGGCGCGAGACCGTGGTGCGCGCGATCATCGTGGGCGCGGTCCGACCCGACGCGCGCGGCCGGGGGATCGGGCGGCGCCTCCTGGCATGGCAGTCGGCGCGAGCCCGTGAGCAGCTCGCCGCGAGCGACGCCCGGCTGCCCGGATGGATCATGTCGTTCGCGACCGACGGCGTGGCGGATGCCGCGGCACTCCTCGAGCACGCGGGGCTCCGGCGCGTCCGGCACTTCTCGAGCCTGGAGCGCGACCTCCGCGCACCCGTCCCCGACGCGCAGGTCGCCGAGGGGATCCGGGTGGTGCCGTGGTCCGACCACTGGGCGGAGTCGGCCCGACTCGCCCGCAACGAGGCCTTCGCCGACCACTGGGGCAGCCAGTCGACGAGTCCGGAGAGCTGGGCGGCGATGCACGAGGCCGGGTCGTTCGCGCCCGACCTGTCGTTCCTCGCCCTGGCGGCCGACGGCCCCGACGAGCGGGTCGTCTCGTTCGTGATCGCCCTGCGGGAACCGCCGACTCCCGCCGCTCCGGACGGGCCCTCGGCGTACGTCCGCCTCGTGGGAACGCTGCGCGCCCACCGTGGCCGCGGACTCGCCCGGGTCCTGCTCGTCCGGCATCTCGACGCGGCGGAGCGCGCCGGGATCGGACGTTCGACGCTGGACGTGGACGCGGCGAACCCGACCGGCGCGGTCGGGCTCTACACCGCGCTCGGCTACGAGGTCACGAGCGGGCACTCCGGGTACGTGCTCGAGGTCTGATCGCGACGCACGCCCGGCCCTACCCCGCGCCGTCGTTCTGCTGTGAGCGGAGCGCCCTGTCGTCCTTCGGCCGCCGTGCGTAGCCTCGGCGCATGGGTCAGGCGATCGGGTTCACGGGCGGCCGAGTCGAGGCGATGCGGCGATCGAGGCCGCTCTGGCGGGACGTGCTCGGCGACGTGCTGCGCGACGAACGCCGGGGGCAGGAGCGCATCCTGACCGAGGTGGCTCGGACCGCGGGGGTGTCGCCGCAGTACCTCTCCGAGGTGGAGCGCGGGCGCAAGGAGGCGTCGTCGGAGGTGCTCGGCGCGGTCGCCGACGCGCTCGGGCTCGAGCTCGCCGACGTCGTGGGCCGCGTGGCGGGCAGGCTGGCGCCACCGGCGCCGGACCGGGCCGAGCCCGGCCGACGGGCGCCGGTCGCCCGGGTGCGTCCGATGCCGGCCGCGCCGCTCGCGCCCGTCGCGCCGGCCCCGTCCGACGCCCTCCTCCTCGCGGCCTGACCGGCGGCGGCCGGGCGACGCCGGGTCAACGGACGAGCGGGACCTCGACGCGCGCCGCCAGCACGTGGTCGGCGAGTCCGTAGGCGACGGCGGCGGCCGCGGGCAGGATGAGGTCGCGGTCCGTGTCGGCCCGCAGCTGCTCGGGGCTCCGGCCCGTGTCGGCCGCGAGGGCCGCCTCGAGGTCGGCGCGCACGCGGAGCACCTCGTCGGCGTGCAGGATCAGGTCGGGCACGGTGCCCCGACCCTGCGTCGACGGCTGGTGGAGGGTCACCGTGCTGTGCGGCAGCATCGAGCGCTGCCCGGGCGCCCCGCCCGCGAGGAGCACCGCGGCGGGACCGCCGGCACGCCCGACGCAGGTGGTCGCCACCTCCGGGTGGATGTGCCGCATCGTGTCGTACACCGCGAGCGCCGCGCTCGGCGAGCCCCCGGGCGAGTTCACGTACAGGCTGATCGGGGTGTCGTTCGACTCGGACGCGAGGTGCAGGAACTGCGCGACGAGCACGTTCGCGACGCCGTCGTCGATCTCGGTGCCGAGGTACACGATGCGCTCGGAGAGCAGGCGGCTGTAGACGTCGAGCGAGCGGTCGACGCCGCCGCGACGCTCGACCACGTACGGGATGGCGTAGGAGCTCATGCGGGCACCCCCAGTCCGGCGACGGCCCGCGGTTCGAGCGGGAACAACTCGTCGAACCGCTCGGTCACGTGGTCGATGAAGCCGTACTCGACCGCCGCCGCGGCGGTGTACCAGCGGTCGCGCAGGGAGTCCTCCCGGATGCGCTCGATCGGCCGGCCCGTGTAGCCCGCGATGAGCCCGAGGACCGTGTCGCGCGTGTGGCGGAGGTCGTCGGCCTGCAGCTCGATGTCGACGGCGGTGCCGCCGATGCCCGCCGAACCCTGGTGGAGCAGGATGCGGGAATGCGGGAGGGCGGCGCGCTTGCCCGGCGCGCCCGCGGTGAGCAGGAACTGCCCGGCGCTCGCCGCCATCCCGACGGCGATCGTCGCCACGTCGTTCGGGATCGCCCGGATCACGTCATGGATCGCGAGCATCGCGGGCACCGACCCGCCGGGGGAGTTGATCCAGAAGCGGATGTCGCGGCGCGCGTCGTCGGCGGCGAGCGCCACGAGCTGCGCGCAGATGCGGTTGCCGCCGGCCTGGTCGAGCTCGTCCCCGAGCACGATGATGCGCTCGTGGAAGAGCCGCCGCGTGAGCTCGGCGTCGATGGGCTGGACGGGTGGGAGGTCTCGATCGCTCATGGTGCCAGCGTGACCCCGGGGCGAGCCGCCGTGGCCGGATGCCGCCGAGGGCGGAGCGGCCCACGGCAGTGCTGCCCTCGGCGGTGCCGCCGACGGTCGCGCGTGCCGCCGACGCCGCTGGACACCGCGGGTCGGCTCGGGCGAGGATCGGGCATGGCCTTCCCCATCGGTCCGCCCGTCGAGTCCTCCGGCCCGGGCGGCGAGACGTACGCGGCGGTGCTCGTCCGGGCGGACGGCGGCGAGGCCGAGGTGACCCGCGCACTCCGCGACCTGCGCGCGACCGGCTGGGTCGCACCGCCCGATGCGGGATGGATCGCCTTCGTCGCCGCGCCCGGCGACGGCGTGGTGGCCGCCGGCCGGCGCGACGTGCTCGCGCTCGCCGGGGAACTCGCGGCACGGCTCGACGTTGCGGTCCTCTCCGTCCGGGTCCGTCACGATCGTCAACTGGTCCTCGCGGCGTGGCGCGGCGAGGACGAGCTCGGGCGGTACTCGAGCGATCCGTCGCGGGAGCCCGGGGCGGACGAGGAGGTGCTCGCGGAACCCGTCGGCGTCGAACACGCCGCCGCCGTCGCATCGCTCGCGGGCCACCCGGGTGCCGAGGAGGTCCTCGCGAGGATCCTCGGCGAGGAGCTGGAGAGCGAGAGCGTCTTCGAGTCGGAGCGCCTGCGCGAGGTCCTCGAGCTGCTCACGTTGCCGTCGTGGCTGGTTGCGGTCGCCGCCCTGCCCGACGACGTGCCGACCGGCCCCCGCGCGAGGTCGTTCACGCGACTCGGTGCCGGGCGAGCGGGCGCGGCCGGGGTGGTGGCGGGGCGGCTCGCGCGGGTCGCGCGCCGACGGATGTCGGTGCAGCCCGCCGTGGCCGACCCGCCGCGCGCCGACGACCTCGGCGAAATCGATCCCTGGCTGCTCTGAGGCTGCCTCCGGCCCGCACGGCGGCGCGCTCAGGCCCGGTCTTCCCGCCGGGTGGCATCCGACGAGCGGGGCCGCGCTGCCGGGGGACGGCGGGCTCCGGGGATAGATTGGCTGGTACCTGCCCGATTCCCCGATGAGAGGGAGGAGCATGCCCGCGACCCGCGGTACGGAGGGCGGCACCGAGGCGATCGAGGTGCTGCAGCCCTACGTGCCGCGCGTGGTCCGCTACTGGGACGAGGAGACGCCGGGCCGCCTGCATCGTGCGGTCGAGGGCAGCATGGCCCTCGTCGACGTCTCGGGCTTCACGCGGATGTCGGAGCGACTCGCGCGCCACGGCGACGTCGGAGCGGAGGAGGTCACCGAGGTCATCGACGGCACGTTCGCGCGGCTGCTCCCGCCCGCGTACGCACTGGGGGCCAACCTCCTCAAGTTCGGCGGCGACGCCCAGCTGCTGCTGTTCGTCGGCGACGACCACCACCTGCGCGCCGCCGCCGCCGCGCATGCGATGCGCGCCGAGCTCCGCGGGCTCGACGGCTTCACCACGAGCGCCGGGACCGTGCGCCTGCGGATGTCGGTCGGCGTGCACAGCGGCACGTTCGACTTCTTCCTCGTGGGCCGATCGCATCGCGAGTTCATCGTCGCGGGCCCCGCCGCGACCCGCACGGTGGAGATGGAGGGGGCGGCATCCGCCGGGCAGATCCTGGTCAGCCCGGAGACCGCGGCCCTGCTGCCGCACGCGTCCGTCGGCCCCGCCCGCGGCCCGGGCCGGCTGCTGGCGCGCGCGCCCCACGTGGAGCCGACGGGCTTCGTCGCGGCCCAGACCCCGCCGGGGGACCTCGGTCGGTTCGTGCCGGTCGGGCTGCGGAGGATCCTCCTGAGCGGCGCCGTCGACCCCGAGCATCGGCCCGCGGCAGTCGCCTTCCTGCAGTACCTCGGCTTCGACCGGCTCGTCGAGGACGACCCGGACGCGGCCGCACGCGTCCTCGACGAACTGGTCGCCGTGGTCCAGGAGGAGGCCGACGCGCGCGGCGTGACCTTCCTCGCCACCGACATCGCCGCGAACGGCGGGAAGATCATCCTCACCGCAGGGGTCCCCGACACGGCCGGCAACAACGAGGAGCAGATGCTGCTCGCGACGGGTGCGATCCGGAGGCGCGCGCCGCGCGACCTGGCCGTCCGGACGGGGATCACCTGGGGGCACGTGTTCGCCGGCGCGGTCGGCCCCCCGTACCGCCGCACGTACACCGTCATGGGCGACGTCGTGAACCTGGCGGCCCGCCTCATGGCGCAGGCGCCGAGGGGCGACGTGTTCGCGACCCGCGACGTCCTCGACGGGTCGAGGACCACCTTCGAGGTCGCCGCGTGCGAGCCGTTCACCGTCAAGGGCAAGCGTGCGCCGGTGCGCGCGTTCTCGGTCGGCGACCCCCAGGGCAGTCGCGCGGCCGCCGGCTCGGCCGCCACGCCGCTGATCGGCCGCGACGCGGAGCTCGCCGTCCTGCAGCGCGCGTGGGCTGCGGCCGAGGCCGGCCACGGCGGAATGGTCGACGTCACCGCGGACGTCGGGATGGGCAAGTCGCGGCTCCTGCGGGAACTTGTGGAGACCACCCGGCCGGCGCACGTCGTCACCGCCGAGTGCCGGCTGTACCAGACGGCCACCCCGTACTTCCCGTTCCGGGCCCTGCTGCGCGCGGCCTGGGAGCTCGACGATCCGGACCCGGAGGCGACCGGCGCGGCCCTCGCCGAACTGGTGCGGGCGCACGCGCCGGAGCTCGAGCCGTGGCTCGCACTCATCGGCACGCCGCTCGGACTGGCGCTGCCCGAATCGCCCGAGGTCGCCCAGCTCGCCGACCGGTTCCGCCCCCAGCGCACGCGGTCCGCGGTGTCCGAGCTGCTCCGCGCCACGATCGACCGGCCGACGCTGTTCCTCATCGAGGAGGGGCAGTGGATGGACGACGCGTCGCGCGACCTGCTGACGGCGCTCATCACCGACATCGAGTCGATGCCGTGGCTGGTGGTCGTGGGCCGTCAGCCCGGAGACCACGGCTTCGTGGCCCCGGAGGCGCCGTCGGTCACGCACGTCGCGCTCGAGCCGCTCGATGCCGAGCAGGCCAGGGACCTCATCGAGCGCGCCACCGCCAGCGCACCGCTGCTCTCGAGCCAGGTCGAGGAGCTCGCCGCCCGCGCCGAGGGCAGCCCGCTGTTCCTGCTGGAGCTGCTGCACGTGCTGCGGGCGGAGGGCGGCGTCGACCACCTCCCGCCATCCGTCGAGGGACTCATCGCCGCCCGGATCGATCGTCTCCCGCCGGCCGACCGCAACCTGCTCCGGCGGCTCGCGGTGCTCGGCACCGGGTTCCGCCAGGAGCACATCGCGGCGGTGCTGGGCGAGTCCGCCGCCGACACCCGGTGGACGGTGCGGATGCTGCACCGGCTCGCCGCATTCCTCACCGTGGACGACGTGGGCTGGGTGCGGTTCCAGCACAGCCTGATCCGCGACGTCGCCTACGGCGGCCTGCCGTTCAAGACGCGGCGCGAGCTGCACGCGCGCGTCGGCGACGCGATCCTCGCCGCGTCCGCGGATCAGCCCTCGGGACAGGTCGAGCTCCTCTCGATCCACTACGCGGAGGCGCATCGCTGGCCGGAGGCGTGGGGGTACTCGCGCGACGCGGGGGAGCGGGCGAAGGAGATCTACGCCAACCTCGAAGCCGCGACCTTCTACCGGCGCGCCCTGGACGCGTCGCGCCACGTGCCCGACCTGATGGCCGGGCAGGTCGCCGACGTCTCCGAGGCGCTCGGCGACGTGCTCGAGCTCGCCGGGCTGTTCACCGACTCCGTCGAGGCGTACCGGCAGGCCGGGCGGCTCGTCCGCGACGATCCCATCCGCTCCGCCGATGTCCTTCGCAAGCGGGCGCGCGCACGCGCTCGCACGGGCGCCTACGGCACCGCGTACCGGGACCTCACCATCGGCCGACGCCTGGTCGCCGACCTCGGGAGTGACGAGGCACTCCGCGCGACGGCTCGGCTGAACGCCCTGAACGCGCAGATCCGGCAGCTGCAGGAGCACATGCCCGCAGCGGTGCGTCTGGCCGAGCAGGCGATGGTCGAGGCGGAGGCGTCGGGCGAGCGAGAGGCGCTGGCGCGCTCCTATCAGGTGCTCGACGCCGCCTACGTGATGCTGGGTCAGTCCGCGAAGGCCGTCTACGGCGAGCGGGCGCTCGAGATCTACGACGAGCTCGGAAACCTCACCGGCACCGCGGTCGTGACGAACAATCTCGGCGGGCAGGCCTACTGGGAGGGGAAGTGGGAGGAGGCCGTGGGGTTCTACACCCGCGCCCAGGACGCGTTCCTTCGTGCCGGGAACGAATCGGAGGCGGCGACCTGCGGAGCGAACATCGGCGAGGTGCTGGTGAGTCAGGCGCGATTCGACGAGGCCGAGGAGGTCCTCGTGCCCGCGGTCCGGGTGCTCAGGGCGCACGGTCTCGTGGATGCCGCGATCTTCGCCGAGATCCAGCTGGCGCGGCTGCACCTGCTTCGCGATGGAGATGAGGCGATGGGGCGACTCCTCGAACTCCGAGAGGAGGCGGTCCGCGCCGGCCAGGTGCAGTCGGCCATCGAGGCGGGGATCCTGGTGGCGCAGGGGCTCGTGCTGGCGGGGCGGCCGGGAGATGCGCTCGGCACGCTTGCCGAGACCGAGCGCGGGGCCGGGGAGGAGGCCGAACTCTACGGCAGTACGATCGCGCGGATCAGGGCCTCGGCGTTCATGCCGCTCGATCGCCTCCCCGAGGCCCGCGACGCCGTCGCCGCCGGGCTGGCGCTGGCCCGTGAGCAGGGGCTCACCTTCGAGATCGCGCAGCTCCGGCTCATCGAGGCGGAACTGACCGACGACACCTCCGCGGCGCAGGCGATCCGCTCGGAGGCGGAGGAGACACTGCGAGGGCTCGGCGTGGTCAGCACCACACCGAGCCCTCGCGGATAGCGGACGGTCGAACCCCCGCCGATCAGCGCATCTTCGGGTCCCCGATCCCCACGACGTCCCACGCGGTGCGCGTCTGGGTCGCCGAGTAGATCGTGGTGCCCTCCGAGACGATGCACCAGGTGTGCCCGGCCGGGATCACCGAGGTGTCGATCGAGCCGGGGGAGTCCGGAGTCGCGAACGGATCGCCGGCGCACCAGGGCATGTACTCCCAGCCCATCGGTCCGTCATCGTCCTGGTCGTACTCGAGGTGACTCGTGAACGGGTTGGCGGAGTTCTGCGGCGCGAACTTCACGGTGCCCTGGTAGGCCGCCGGCTGCGGCGGATCGACGTCGACGGGCACGAAGCTGAGCTCGCCGGCGGTCGTGTCGGCCGAGAGCGTGTACGGCTTCAGCACGCAGTCCGATCCATCGGTGTTCGACAGCCGCGTGAAGGTGCCGTAGACGGTGCCCTGGTCGATGGTGGCGGTGCTGTTCTCGGCGGTGCAGCCGAGCTCGCCGTCGTAGCCCGACCCGAGGACGAAGATCGTGTCGAACGCCGGGTCGTCGCCGAAGTCCCGGCTTCCCTCGAGCGACATCTCCCCCATCAGCGGGGTGAACTCGATGGCGTCGAAGGCCACCGAGGGGATGACCGTCAGGTAGCAGTTGTCGTTCGGTCCGGCGTCGGGACCGGAGTCGGAGGCGTTCCGGCAGTTCGCGATCGGCTGCGCGGTCGTCACCGTCGCCGTGTAGGGCACGGTCGCGGTGCCGTCGACGCCCTGGCCGGCCACGATCCCGCTGCCGGCGCGCACCTGGAACGTCTCCACCACCGCACCGCCGTTCCACACGGCGATATCGACCCGGACGCCGCCCTTGAACTCG
>NZ_JBEPKA010000009.1:0-137985 GCF_040496015.1 Agromyces litoreus | reverse complement strand
GCGCCGCGGGGCGTCTCGGCCGACTCGTCGGTCGCCGCCGGGGTGGTCTTGGCTGGCATGTGTTCTGAACCTCTTCCTCACCGTCGCGCGGCCTGCCCGTGAATGGGCGTGCGGATGGGCGACCGCTTCGCGCCTGACGTGATTTCGGACACGATGAGGACCCATGTCAAGTCCGCTGCGGGTGGCGACGTACATCGCTCGGCGGACCAGACCGGGTCCTGCCCCCTATTATACAGGGTTCAACGCGCTCCGGACCCGCGACGACACGGGATCTGGGCGCGCTCGGCCCACGCATCGTGCAACGCCGGCGCGGGGCGGGGCATTCCCGATCGCGCGTTCCGATCGGCCGCGATCACGCCTCGTCGGCGTCGGGGTGACGCCGACGCGCGAGGAACTTCTCGAGCTCGGCCGCGATCTCGTCGGCCGAGGGCAGTTCCCCGTCCTCGTCGGTGAGCGGCGAACGCAGGGTCGTGCCCTCCATGTAGTCGTCGTGGCGCTCCTCGAGCGTGTGCACGAGCTTCGCGAGCTCGCCGTTCTCGGCGACCTGCTCGTCGATGCGGGCCAGGAACTCGCGCCCCTGCTCGCGAAGGGCGTCCGTCGGGAAGATGCGTCCGGTCGACGCGCTCACGGCCTCCAGGGCCGCGATGGCCGCCGACGGGAACTCCGCGTCGGCGAGGTAGTGCGGGACGAGCAGCACGAACCCCGAGGTCGGGTGGCCGCGCTCCTGCAGCCGGTACTCCACCAGGTGCAGTGCGTTCGCCGGTGCCTGCGTGGTCGGCCGCCAGACCGACATCGCCTCGATGAGGTCGGTCCGCGTTCCGCTCACGGTGACGCCGATCGGCCTCGTGTGCGGCACGGGCATCGGGATGGAGTTGATCCAGGTCGTCGAGCCGACGCCGAGCCGCTCGATCAGATCGAGCACCGCGGCGCCGAAGCGCTCCCACTGGAAGTCCGGTTCGAATCCCGTGAGCAGCAGGAACGGCTGCCCGAGCTCGTCGCGGGCCAGGTCGAGCGTGAGCCGCGACGGCCGGTACTCGGCGATGTGGTCGCCGTCGAAGAGGATGACCGGCCTGCGGGCGCGGTAATCGAGCAGTTCGTCGGCGTCGAACGTCGCCACCACGTCGGTGTCGAGCGTCGAGAGGAGGTACTCGGTGGTCTGCGCGACGGCCGAACCCGCGTCGGCGAAGCCGGTGAGCCCTGCCACGAGCGGCAGCCCGGATGGCACCTCGACATCGAGGTCGAGCTCGTACAGGGAGCGGGGATCGCGCATGTTCCAAGGGTACCGAGGACGGCGCGCAGGCTCCCCGGCGCGCCGCCGGGTCGGACGTGCCCACAGCGAACACCTAGCATCGAAGCCATGTCCGTTCCCTCGATCGAGCTCACCGCCGCCCCCGCCTCCGATTCCGACGCCGATGCCATCGTCGTGCCGGTCCGCCGCACCCCCGACGGGCCGCGACCCCTCCCGGAGGGATTCGACCGACTCGGCGGCAGGCTCGAGGCGCTCGGCGCCACGGGCGCGATCGAGGAGGTCACCCGCCTGGTCGCGCCCGGGGACGACCACCGCCTGATCGTCGCAGTGGGCGTCGGAGACGCCGACGACGTCGATGCGTTTCGGCTCGCGGCCGGGGCGGCCGTCCGATCGCTGCCCTCGGCGGACTCGGTCGCCCTCGCGGTCGGAGACATGGATGCTGACCGGGCCGAGGCGTTCCTGGAGGGCGCCGCGCTCGGCGCGTACACGTTCACGCGGTACCGCGAGGCGCCGGCCGGACCTGACCGCGTGACGCTGCACGCGTCGTCGGGCGACCTGTCCATCCGCCTGGACCGCGTCCGCGCCGTCGTGGCCGCGGTCGCCCGGACCAAGGACCTCGTCAACACGGCTCCGAACGACCTCCCGCCCGCCGTCTTCGCGGACGCGGCGCGCACCGCCGCGGAGGACGCCGGGATCGGGGTCCGCGTGCTCGACGAGGCCGCGCTCGCCGAGGAGGGATACGAGGGCATCCTCGCCGTCGGCGGCGGTTCGTCCCGTCCCCCGCGCCTGGTGCGCCTCGACCACGCGCCGGATGGGGCGACGGTCCACGTCGCGCTCGTCGGCAAGGGCATCACCTTCGACTCCGGCGGCCTCTCGCTCAAGCCCGGTGCCTCGATGGTCGGCATGAAGTCCGACATGGCCGGCGCCGCCGCGGTGCTCTCGGCCATGGTCGCGCTCGCCGAGCTCGACGTCCCGGTGCGGGTGACCGGATGGCTCTGCCTCGCCGAGAACATGCCCTCGGGCACGGCCGCCCGGCCCAACGACGTGATCCGCATGAAGGGCGGAACGACGGTCGAGGTGTTGAACACCGACGCCGAGGGCCGGCTCGTCATGGCCGACGCGCTCGCCGCGGCGAGTGAGGAGCAGCCCGATGCGATCATCGACGTCGCGACGCTGACCGGCGCGCAGGTCGTGGCGCTCGGCAACCGCATCACGGGCCTGATGGGCGAGGACGCGCTCGTCGAGCGGGTCCGTGCCGCAGCCGACACGGCGGGCGAGCCCACGTGGCCGATGCCGCTTCCCGGCCACCTGCTGCCGCTGCTGAAGTCCGACGTGGCCGACCTGGCGAACACCAAGCTCGGCACGGTCGTGCCGGGGATGCTCCTCGCAGGCGTGTTCCTCCAGCAGTTCGTCGGCCGGCGGGACGGCGAGGACTCGCCCCGCATCCCGTGGGCGCACCTGGACATCGCGGGACCGTCGTTCAACTCGTCCGCGGCCTGGGGCTTCACCGGGTCGGGCGGCACGGGTGCCGCCGTCCGCACGCTGGTCGCGCTGGGCGAGGGCCTCGCCGCCAGGTAGTACAGTCGTCACGGGCGTTTCCTCGCCCCCAGACGTTCCCCGGTCACGAGCCGGGTGACTCGCGCCGCAGAACCGATGCGCAAGGGAGATTCCGTTTGTCCGAGCAGAACTTTGACCTCGTCATCCTCGGAGGCGGCAGCGGGGGGTACGCAGCCGCGCTGCGCGCCGTCCAGCTCGGCCTCAGTGTGGCCCTCGTCGAGAAGGACAAGCTCGGCGGCACGTGCCTGCACCGGGGCTGCATCCCGACCAAGGCGCTGCTGCACGCCGCGGAGATCGCGGACGGCACGCGCGAGTCGGCGAAGTTCGGCGTGCGCTCGAGCTTCGAGGGCATGGACATCCCCGCGGTCACGCGGTACCGCGAGGGCATCGTCGCGAGCAAGTTCAAGGGCCTGCAGGGCCTGATCAAGGCCCGCGGCATCACCGTCGTCGAGGGCGAGGGGCGGCTCGAGGGCACGAACACGGTCGTCGTCGGCGACCAGCGGCTCACCGGCAAGAACGTGGTGCTGGCCACCGGGTCGTACTCGCGGTCGCTGCCGGGTCTCGAGATCGCGGGTCGCGTGATCACCAGCGAGCAGGCCCTCGAGCTCGACTTCGTCCCGAAGAAGGTCGCGATCCTCGGCGGCGGCGTCATCGGCGTCGAGTTCGCGAGCGTCTGGCGCTCCTTCGGCTCCGAGGTGACGATCATCGAGGCCCTCCCCCACCTCGTCCCGAACGAGGAGGAGTCGATCTCGAAGCAGCTGGAGCGCGCCTTCCGCAAGCGCGGGATCGACTACAAGCTCGGCGTCCGCTTCCAGGGCGTCACCCAGCACGACGACGGCGTGGTCATCACGCTCGAGAACGGCGACACGGTCGAGGCCGAGCTGCTGCTCGTCGCGGTCGGCCGCGGCCCCGTCACGGCGAACCTCGGGTACGAGGAGGCCGGCGTCACGATCGACCGCGGCTTCGTCATCACGAACGACCGCCTCGAGACGAGCGTGCCGGGCGTGTACGCCGTCGGCGACATCGTTCCCGGACTCCAGCTCGCGCACCGCGGCTTCCAGCAGGGCATCTTCGTCGCCGAGGAGATCGCCGGCCTCAACCCGATCGTGGTCGAGGACGTGAACATCCCCAAGGTCACCTACTGCGAGCCCGAGGTCGCCTCGATCGGCTACACCGAGGCGCGCGCGGCCGAGAAGTACGGCGCGGATCAGGTCTCGTCCTACGAGTACAACCTCGCCGGCAACGGCAAGAGCCACATCCTCGAGACGAGCGGATCGATCAAGGTGGTCCGAGTGAACGACGGCCCAGTCGTCGGCGTCCACATGATCGGCGCCCGGGTCGGCGAGCTGATCGGCGAAGCGCAGCTGGCGGTGAACTGGGAGGCGTACCCCGAGGACATCGCGCCGCTGATCCACGCCCACCCGACCCAGAACGAGGCCCTCGGCGAGGCCTTCCTGAAGCTCGCGGGCAAGCCGCTCCACGCACTGTGAGCGTCCGTCCCGTCGAAACACGACTGCAATAAGCTAGAACGCGTCACACGCTGTGAAGGAGACAAGCGCATGAGCGAATCCGTCAGCCTCCCGGCACTCGGCGAGAGTGTCACCGAGGGTACGGTCACCCGCTGGTTGAAGAATGTGGGCGACCGGGTCGAGGTCGACGAGCCGCTGCTCGAGGTGTCCACCGACAAGGTCGACACCGAGATCCCCTCGCCCGTCGCGGGCGTGATCGAGGAGATCCTCGTCCAGGAGGACGAGACGGTCGAGGTCGGCGCTCCTCTCGTGACCATCGGCGACGGCTCCGGCGGTGGCGGTGCCCCGGCCGACGAGGCCCCGGCGCAGGAGCAGGCCCCCGCGCAGGAGCAGGCCCCCGCGCAGGAGCAGGCCCCCGCGCAGGAGCAGGCCCCGGCCCAGGAGCAGGCCCCGGCCCAGGAGCAGGCCCCCGCGCAGGAGCAGGCCCCGGCCCAGGAGCAGGCCCCGGCCCAGCAGGCAGCGCCGGCTCAGCAGCCCGCGCCCGCCCAGCAGCAGCCTGCGCCGGCTCAGCAGGCCCCGGCCCAGCAGGCCGCGCCGGCCCAGCAAGCCCCGGCCCAGCAGGAGGCTCCGGCCCCGCAGACGCAGGGCGGCGCGCACGCCGGCACCTCCGGCTACGTGACGCCGATCGTCCGCAAGCTCGCGAACGAGCAGGGCGTAGACCTCGCCAGCGTGACCGGCACGGGCGTCGGCGGCCGCATCCGCAAGCAGGACGTCATCTCGGCGGGCAGCAGTGCTCCCGCCGCCGGCGCCGCGAAGCGCGAGCCGCTCGAGACCTCGCCGCTGCGCGGGACGACGCAGCCCATGACCCGCCTGCGCAAGGTGGTCGCGGAGCGCGCCGTCGTGTCGATGCAGTCCACTGCACAGCTCACCTCGGTCGTCGAGGTCGACGTGACGCGCGTCGCGCGGTTCCGCGACAAGGTCAAAGGCACGTTCCAGGAGAAGACCGGCACGAAGCTCTCGTTCCTGCCCTTCTTCGCCCTCGCGGCCGTCGAGGCGCTCCGCGCGTACCCGATCATCAACTCCACCGTCGACGGCGACTCGATCGTCTACCCCGACAAGGAGAACCTGAGCATCGCGGTCGACACCGAGCGCGGCCTGCTCACCCCCGTGGTCCGCGACGCCGGCGACCTCGACCTGGCGGGCTTCGCAAAGCAGATCGCCGACCTGGCGGACCGCACGCGCAACAACCAGCTCAAGCCCGACGAGCTGGCCGGAGGCACCTTCACGCTCACCAACACAGGCTCGCGCGGCGCGCTGTTCGACACGCCGGTGGTCTTCCTGCCCCAGACCGCGATCCTCGGCACGGGAATCGTGGTCAAGCGTCCCGTCGTCGTCTCGGAGGACGGCTCCGACGCGATCGCCGTGCGTTCCATGGTGTACCTCGCCCTGTCGTACGACCACCGCATCATCGACGGCGCCGACGCGGCGCGGTTCCTGACCGCCGTCAAGGCGCGCCTCGAGGAGGGCGACTTCGAGGGCGACCTCGGCATCTAGTCGAACCACTCCCGCAGACGCCAGCCGGCCTCGCTCCGCATCATGAGGAGCGAGGCCGGTTCGCGTCCGGTCGAGATCGGCACCTCCAGCACGACGGCGTCGCCGAGGTCGGCGACGAGCCGGATGCCGTCGGGGTCGTAGGGGCCGGCATCGGACGGACCTTCGGAGGCGACCACCCGATCGCGGCGTTCGATCGGCGAACCCGGTTGGGCGTAGCGCTCGATGCACACGGCGTCGGCGGTGGCGAGGCACGCGACCCGCAGCGCGAGCAGGGTGCGAGCAGCGGGCTCCGGCTCCTCGGCGACGACCGCGGGCACGGCGTCGGCACCACCGGACGCGGACTCCCCCGGAGCGGTCGCGTCCGCGCCGACACCACCTGCCTCGTCGTCGGATGGCGCCTCGCCCGTCGACGGGGTCGGCACGGGCGTGGCCGGCGCAGCAGCCGGCGGGAGCATCGTGAGCAGGAGCACGAGGGCGGCCGCGCCGGCCAGGCCGCCGACGAGGAGCACCGGCCGGCGACCCGCAGCCCATTCGGTCAGGCGCCGTCGGACCCGGGCGACGGCCTCCCCGTCGGCGGCCTCGCCCAGTTCGTCGGCGAGCGTGGCGGGCATCTGCGCGAGCTCCGCGACGCGCCGCCCCGCCGTCCGGTTCCCGGAGGGGTCGATCCGCGAGGGCACGGCGCCCGGGCGGCCGCTCCTCGTCACGCGGATCGGCGTCGGATCCGCCGCGGCGAACAGGGCGCGTTCGATCGCCACGTGGTCCGGCGCGAACGGTCGGCGCTCCGACATCTCGCGCAGTAGTGCCTCCACTTCCGCGAAGCGTGACGTCCGCGCGGGGCCGACCACCTGCACGAAGAGGTCCGTCAGCGCCGTGTGCGCACGCCGGCTCCGCTCGATCCGCCGGTCGACCGGGACCTCCCGGTCCACCCGCTCGAGCGCACCGAGGCCGATCAGCCGGGGCCGTCCGGTCAGGTCGATGAGCACGTCCGACGCGGTGAGTCGCGTATGTGCGAAGCCCCGCGCCGCGAGCCGGCCGACCGCCACGACGACGGGCGCGAGCACGGTGACCGCCTCGCCCGGGGAGAGGGCCCCCCTCGCGAGGACCTCGGCGAGCGAGTGTCCGCGCAGGTGCTCGACCACGACGCAGGTGCGCCCGTCCGGGAGGGCCGTCAGGTCGACGAGGCGGGGCAGCATGCCCGCGTCATCCCCCGCCATGGCGTCGATCTCGGCGGCGATGACCTCGTCGTCGGCCTCGACTCCGTACAGCCGCAGCACGACCAGCGCCGATTCGGATTCCGAGTCCGAAGCGGCCGCCGTGGATGCGACTCGCGCAGCGAGGTGGATGTCGGCGCGCTCTCCCGACGCGAGCCGACGCACGAGCCGGTACCCGGCGACCCGCGCCTCGGGGGGCGCCGTCGCGACGCTGTCGGCGATCCCGGATCGCGGGGCGGTGGATTCGACTGGGCGGGTCACGGCTCCACGCTCGCACCGGGCGCGGCGACGCCAGGGGCGTGGCGGTGCGCGGGCGCAGGACCGCGATCGTCGGCGGACCGTGGAGGACCGGTCCACCTCGTAGACTTGACCGCATGCTCGACTATGTCGACACGGGGCTAAGCGCCAACTCCGTGCCGTACGACGAGGGCCTCGCCCTCCAGCGCGCCGTCCACCAGGCGGTGGTCTCCGGTCAGCGACCGGACACCGTCATCCTCCTCGAACACGACCCGGTGTACACCGCCGGGAAGCGGACCTCGCCCGACGAACGTCCGACCGACGGCACCCCCGTCATCGACGTCGACCGCGGCGGCAAGATCACCTGGCACGGCCCGGGGCAGCTCGTCGGCTACCCGATCCTGCGGCTCGTCGAACCCATCGACGTCGTCGGCTACGTCCGTCGACTCGAGGGCGTGCTTATCGACGTCCTCGCCGGGTTGGGGATCGACGGACGCCGCGTCGAGGGCCGCTCGGGCGTGTGGATCGTCCGTGACGGCGTCGAGGAGAAGATCGCCGCGATCGGCATCCGCGTCGCCGAAAGCGTCACGATGCACGGCTTCGCGCTGAACTGCTCGAACTCGCTCGAGCCGTACTCGAAGATCGTCGCCTGCGGCATCCGCGACGCCGGCGTGACCACGATCTCGCGCGAGCTGGGCCGCACCGTCACGCCGGCCGAGGTCTCCGACACGGTGCGCGAGCGCCTGGATGCGGAGTTCGCACCGGTGGTGGCCGCATGAGCGCCGATCCCGGTGGGCGCCGGATGCTGCGCCTGGAGGTCCGGAACGCGGAGACCCCGATCGAGCGCAAGCCCGAGTGGATCAAGACCCGCGCGAAGATGGGCCCCGAGTACCGGCAGCTGCAGCAGCTGGTCAAGGGCGAGGACCTGCACACGGTCTGCCAGGAGGCGGGCTGCCCGAACATCTACGAGTGCTGGGAGGATCGCGAGGCGACGTTCCTGATCGGCGGGTCGCAGTGCACCCGGCGCTGCGACTTCTGCCAGATCGACACCGGCAAGCCGGCCGACTACGACGTCGACGAGCCCCGTCGCGTCGCGGAGTCGGTGGTCCGGATGCAGCTGCGCTACTCCACCGTCACGGGCGTCGCCCGCGACGACCTGCCCGACGAGGGGGCGTGGCTGTACGCGGAGACGATCCGCCAGATCCACGCCCAGTCCCCCGGCACCGGCGTCGAGATCCTCGTCCCCGACTTCTCGGGCAACCCCGAGCTGCTCGGCGAGGTCTTCTCGGCGCAGCCGGAGGTGTTCGCCCACAACGTCGAGACCGTTCCGCGCATCTTCAAGCGGATCCGACCGGCGTTCCGGTACGAGCGCTCGCTCGACGTGATCACGCAGGGACGCGACGCGGGGCTGATCACGAAGTCGAACCTGATCCTCGGCATGGGCGAGGACCGCGCCGAGGTGACGCAGGCGCTCCGCGACCTGCACGACGCCGGCACCGACATCATCACCATCACGCAGTACCTGCGCCCGAGTCCCCGCCACCTTCCCGTGGCGCGCTGGGTGCGGCCGGAGGAGTTCGTCGAGCTCAAGGCCGAGGCCGAGGAGATCGGATTCCTCGGGGTGCTCGCCGGGCCGCTCGTGCGCTCGTCGTACCGCGCGGGCCGGCTGTGGGCGCAGTCGATGCGGGCGAAGGGTCGCGAGGTCCCGCAGGAGCTCTCGCACCTCGCCGACGCCACGCTCGGCTTCGCGCAGGCCGTCGGCTGAACGTCCGCCCCTCCGATCGCCTCGGCGGTCGGAGGGGCGTTCGGCCGCCGGTATCCTTGAGGGCATGGCACGAACCAAGGACGCCGGGTCCGCTCCCAAGCCCCCGAAGGAGCCCGGCCGCATGAAGCAGATGTGGCAGGTCTTCCAGATGACCCGCCGCCACGATCCCTCGTCCCAGTGGCTCATGCTCCTCGGCTTCCTGCTCCCGGTCGTCGTGGGCCTCGGCCTCGCGCTCTGGTTGAGCGGGGGCAACGGCTTCACGATCGCCCTGTGGGTCGTCGCCGGCGTGCTCGCCGGCCTGCTGGTCGCCCTGGTGATCCTCGGTCGGCGCGCGGAGCGCGCCGCCTACGAGCAGATCGACGGGCAGCCCGGTGCGGTCGGGGCGGTGCTGCGCAGCGGCCTCCGCGGCAGCTGGGTCGGCAACGAGATGCCCATCGCGGTGAACCCGAAGACGCAGGACGCCGTGTACCGCGCCGTCGGCCGCGGTGGCGTGGTGCTGATCAGCGAAGGTCCGCGCTCGCGCACCGACCGGATGCTGAAGGACGAGAAGCGCAAGGTGTCGCGCGTCCTGCCCAACGTGCCGATCGACACGCTCTCGGTCGGGCACGAGGAGGGCTCGGTCGAGCTGTACCGCCTCGCCTCGACCCTGCGCAGGAAGAAGCGGACCCTCACCAAGCCCGAGGTGCTCGCGGTGACGAACCGCCTGAACTCGCTGCAGACCTCGCTGCCGATCCCGAAGGGCATCGACCCGATGCGGGTTCGCCCGCAGCGCGGCCAGATGCGCTGAGCTCGCGCGCGACGCACGGCATCCGCCCTCGGGCGGGTGCCGTGTCGTCGTTCCGGGCCGGATGAGGCGCGCGCCGCGTGGCCGAACGGCGTCAGGCGCGGATGAGGACCGTGCCGGCGACCTTGTCGTGGAACCCGCGCTGGTCGGAGTCCCAGACGAGGGCGGGGACGACGACGACGAGCAGCAGCGTCCGGACGACCGGGCGCCACGGGCCGACCCATCCGCCGCGCACCGGCACGACCCGCAGGCCGAGCAGCCGATGGCCCACGCTGCCGCCGATCGTCGGGATGAACAGGATCTGCATGATCGCGAACACCGCGAGGGTCCACCACGACTGGGGCGTGGACGCGTACGGTCCGGCGAGCAGCGCGATGACGTTCGCGATGGCCCAGTCGACGAGGAGCGCCACGATTCGGCGCCCGACGCGGCCGACCGAACCAGGCCCCTCCTCCGGGAGACCGAGGCGCTCCCCCGGGTAGACGCTCGGCGGGATGTCACCTGGGGCGGTCGCGGGCTCGGGCACCGCACGAGTCTACCGACCGTCCGGCGTGTAACATGCTCGAAACAATCGCGTCACGGCAGGGAAACCCCGTCCGGATAGCGTCGGGAACCGGTCGAACGACTGCGTCCTCGCCCTCTATCTGCCCTTGGAGCCTCGTCACATGTTCAGTGATTCATCCGAAGTCCTCAAGTTCATCAAGGAGACGGACGTCAAGTTCCTCGACATCCGCTTCACCGACCTGCCGGGCGTGCAGCAGCACTTCAACATCCCGGCCTCGACCGTCGACGAGGACTTCTTCACGGTCGGCCAGCTCTTCGACGGCTCCTCGATCCGCGGCTTCGCCTCGATCCACGAGTCCGACATGCAGCTCATCCCCGACGTCTCCACCGCGTACGTCGACCCGTTCCGCGCCGAGCGCACGCTCGTGATGGTCTTCGACATCTACAACCCGCGCAACGGCGAGATCTACGCGAAGGACCCGCGACAGGTCGCGAAGAAGGCCGAGAAGTACCTCGCCTCGACCGGCATCGCCGACACGGCGTTCTTCGCGCCGGAGGCCGAGTTCTACATCTTCGACGACGTCCGCTACGAGGTGAAGCAGAACTCCAGCTTCTACTCGGTGGACTCCAGCGAGGGCGCGTGGAACTCCGGCCGAGTCGAGGAGGGCGGCAACCTCGCCAACAAGACCGCCTACAAGGGCGGCTACTTCCCCGTCTCGCCGGTCGACCAGCACGCCGACCTCCGCGACGACATCGTCGTCAAGCTCATCGAGGTCGGCCTCGAGGTCGAGCGCTCGCACCACGAGGTCGGCACCGCCGGCCAGGGCGAGATCAACTACAAGTTCGACACGATGGTCCACGCCGCGGACGACATCCTGAAGTTCAAGTACATCGTCAAGAACACCGCCAACGAGTGGGGCAAGACGGCCACGTTCATGCCGAAGCCGCTCTTCGGCGACAACGGCTCGGGCATGCACACGCACCAGTCCCTCTGGAACGACGGCAAGCCCCTGTTCTACGACGAGGCCGGCTACGGCGGGCTCTCGGACGTGGCCCGGTGGTACATCGGCGGCATCCTCAAGCACGCGCCGTCGATCCTCGCCTTCACCAACCCCACGGTGAACTCGTATCACCGCCTGGTCCCCGGCTTCGAGGCCCCGGTCAACCTGGTCTACTCGGCCGGCAACCGCTCCGCCGCGATCCGCATCCCGATCACGGGCACGAACCCGAAGGCCAAGCGCATCGAGTTCCGCGCCCCCGACTCGTCGGGCAACCCCTACCTCGCGTTCGCGGCCCAGCTCATGGCCGGCATCGACGGCATCAAGAACCGGATCGAGCCGCACGAGCCGGTCGACAAGGACCTCTACGAGCTCCCCGTCGAGGAGGCCAAGGCGATCCCGCAGGTCCCCGCCACGCTCGACGCCGTGCTCGACGCGCTCGAGGCCGACCACGACTTCCTCCTCGAGGGCGGCGTGTTCACCAAGGAGCTCATCGAGACCTGGATCGACTACAAGCGCGAGAAGGAGCTCAAGCCGCTCGCGCAGCGCCCGCACCCGTTCGAGTACGAGCTGTACTACGGCGTCTGATCGGCTCCTCCCCCGGAGCGATCGAGGGCCCCTGCCGCACGGCAGGGGCCCTCGTCGTGTTCCGGGACGCGCGGAGCCGGGCCGCCCCCGCCGGCGCCGCGGGACGCCGTCGGGCCGGGCGGTGAGCCGACCCCGGGTCGGTCAGCCGGTGGTCGGTTCCCGACGCGGCTGGGCCCCGTAGAACCCGAGTTCGAACACCGCCCGTGCGCGACGCGTGACGGCGAGGTAGTCGTGCTCGAGCGCGCTCGCCGAGCCGGGCGCATAGCCCATGATCCGCGCCACGCCCTCGAGCTGGGTGCGCTCGACGGGGAGCACGTCCGTCGTGCGGTCGAGCCAGAGCGTGAGCGCGGACCGCGCGCGCGAGGCGAAGATCCACGCCGCGCGGAGCGTCTCGGCGTCCTCCGGGTCGATGAGGTCCGCCGCGACGCCCGCAGCGAGGGCGTCGAGCGTCGACGTGGTCCGCAGCGCCGGGACGTCGGCGGCGCGCTCGAGCTGGATCAGCTGCACGTACCACTCGACGTCGCTCAGCGATCCCCTGCCGAGCTTGAGGTGGCGCGTCGGATCGGCACCCTGCGGCAGCCGCTCGTTCTCGACGCGTGCCTTGATGCGCTTGACCTCGCGCACCTCCTGCTCCGAGACGACGCTCGGGTAGCGGACCGTGTCGGCCAGTTCGGTGAAGTCATCGATCAGCGCGCGATCGCCCGCGACCCCGCGGGCGCGCAGCAGCGCCTGCGCCTCCCAGGTGAGCGACCACCTCGCGTAGTACGCACGATAGGCGTCGAGCGATCGCGCGACCACGCCGTTGCGCCCCTCGGGACGCAGCCCCGCGTCGAGCTCGAACGGGAGCCGTGCGTCCTCGCTGATGCGGACGAGCTCGGCGACGATCTTCAGGGCCCGACGATGCGCCGCGTCGGGTTCGGCCCCGGCGGCGCGGTACACGTACAGGATGTCGGCGTCCGAACCGAACCCGAGCTCGCGGCCGCCGAACCGCCCCATCCCGATCACCGCGAACTCGATCCCGTCGTCCTCACGGCGGATGGCGCCGAGCAGGCTCTGCAGGTGCGCCTCGACGACGTCGCTGAGCCCCCGGCCGAGCTCCTCGACCGTGCAGACGCCGAGGAGCGCCGCCAGCGCGAGCCGCAGCACCTCGCGACGCCGCATCGCGCGCAGCACCTTCGCGGCCGCGTCGAGTTCTCCGTGGCGCGCGAGGACGGCATCGCCTTCGTCGCGGAGCGCGGAGTACGGTCGCGGTCGGAGCTCGTCCTCGTCCTCGAGCCAGGCCACCGCCTCCGGGATCCGCTCCATCAGCTCGCCCACGAAGGTGGATCCGGAGAGCACCCGGGTGAGCCGCAGCGCCGCGTCCGACGAGTCGCGCAGCAGCCGGAGGTACCAGTGCGTCGTGCCGAGCGCGTCGCTCACGCGTCGGAACGCGAGCAGGCCGTAGTCGGGATCCGCTCCCTCGGAGAACCACGAGATGAGCACGGGGAGGAGATGGCGCTGGATGGTGGCGCGACGCGAGACACCGGACGTGAGCGCCGCGATGTGCGTGAGCGCGCCGCGCGGGTCGCGGAAGCCGATCGCCGCGAGCCGCGCCGCCGCCTGGTCGCTCGTGAGCTCGAGCCCGTCGGCGGGGAGGCCCGCGACGGCGGAGAGCAGCGGTCGGTAGAACAACCGCTCGTGCAGGCCGCGGACGCGGCGCCGTGTGGCCTGCCAGGCGGCCGTGAGCTCGTCGGCCGAGCGGGCGAGCCCGGTCGCGCGCGCGAGGGCACGTCGGTCGGCCTCGTCGCGGGGCATCAGGTGCGTGCGACGCAGTCGGGCGAGCTGGATCCGATGCTCGAGCACCCGCAGCACACGGTAGTCGCGCGAGAACTCGGCGGATTCCTCCCTGCCCACGTAGCCGTGTTCGGCGAGTGCGGCGAGGGCCGGGAGCGTCCCGGCCTGTCTGATGGCCTCGTCGGTCGAACCATGCACGAGCTGGAGCAGCTGGACGGTGAACTCGATGTCGCGCAGCCCGCCCGGCCCGAGCTTCAGCTGCACGTCCACCTCGTCGGACGGGATGTGGTCGGTCACGCGTTCGCGCATGCGCTGCACGGACTCCACGAATCCCTCGCGCGAGGAGCTCATCCAGACCTTCGGCCCCACGCCCTCGGCGTACCGGTCCCCGAGATCCCGGTCGCCGGCGATCGGCCGGGCCTTCAGCAGCGCCTGGAACTCCCAGCTCTTCGCCCAGCGGTCGTAGTACTGCAGGTGCGACTCGAGCGTGCGCACCAGGGCTCCGTCCTTGCCTTCCGGACGGAGGTTCGGATCCACCTCCCAGAGCGGCGGTTCGATCCCGGGCTCGGCGATGGCGCGCATGAGCGTCACGGCGAGTCGCGTTGCGATGTCGAGGGCGCGCGCGGTCGACGCGGTCTCCTCGTCGGCCGACTCGGCCACGAAGATGACGTCCACGTCGCTGACGTAGTTCAGCTCGCGCGCGCCCGCCTTGCCCATGCCGATGATCGCAAGCCGGGTCGCCTCGACCTGCGCTGCGGCGAAGCGCCCGGGTGCGGCGGGTTCGCCGTCGGTTCGGCCCACGATGCGCCGGGCGAGCTGCAACGCGGCCTCGAGGGCCGCGCCGGCGAGGTCGGCGAGGCCGGCGGCCACCTCGTCGAGCGCGCCGACCGCATCCGCTCGCGTCAGGTCCCAGATCGCCACGCCCGCGAGCAGTCGACGGTAGCGGATCCGGAGTGCGCGTGCGCCGGCCTCCGCGAGCGCCGGACCCGAATCGTCGACCGCGGCGACCACCGCGCCGAGTTCCTCCGCCGCCGTGAGCGGATCGGGCGGCGGCGCGGGCTCGTCGTGCAGGAGGCTCAGCTCGTCGGGATTGCGGAGGAAGAACTCGGCGAACCCGCGGGACGCGCCGAGGAGCCTCGCGGCGCGGCTCCTCGCCGCCTCGTCGCGGAGCAGTTCGTCGACCTGCTCCGGCGCGCGCTCACGCAGTCGCAGGAGCTCGGTGAGCGCATCGTCGGGATCGGCCGCGCCGGCGAGCGACTCGACCAGGGAGGCCGGGTCGATGCCCGCGGCACCGGCGAGTTCGAGCGCGTGTTCCGCGGCCGGCTCGAGGTCGTCGAATCCGGCGCGCGCGAGCGCACCGAGCGTCGGGGCCTGGCGCGTCATCCGGTGCCGTTCGTCAGAGGATCTCGAGGTTGCGCTGCAGCTCGAAGGGCGTCACCTGGGTGCGGTATTCACGCCACTCCGACCGCTTGTTCGCGAGCACGTAGTTGAAGACGTGCTCGCCGAGGGTGTCGGCGACGAGTTCGGACGTCTCCATGTACTCGATCGCGTGGTCGAGGCTCGCGGGCAGCGGCCTGAAGCCGAGCGCGCGACGCTCGCTGTCGGAGAGCGCCCACACATCGTCCTCGGCCTCCGGGGGGAGCTCGTAGCCCTCCTCGATGCCCTTCAGGCCCGCCGCGAGGAGGAGCGAGAACGCGAGGTACGGGTTGGCGGCGGAGTCGATCGCGCGATACTCCACGCGCGCGCTCTGGCCCTTGTTCGGCTTGTACAGCGGCACGCGCACCAGCGCGGAGCGGTTGTTGTGCCCCCAGCAGATGAAGCTCGGCGCCTCGTCGCCGCCCCAGAGCCGCTTGTAGGAGTTCACGAACTGGTTCGTGACGGCGGAGATCTCGTTCGCATGGCGCAGGAGGCCCGCGATGAACTGCCGCCCGATCTTCGAGAGCTGGTACTGCGCGCCCGCCTCGTAGAACGCGTTGGCGTCGCCCTCGAAGAGCGACAGGTGGGTGTGCATCCCCGAGCCCGGCTTGTCGGAGAACGGCTTCGGCATGAACGTCGCGTAGACGCCCTGCTCGATCGCGACCTCCTTCACGACCGTCCGGAAGGTCATGATGTTGTCGGCGGTCGTCAGCGCGTCGGCGTAGCGCAGGTCGATCTCGTTCTGCCCCGGGCCGGCCTCATGGTGGCTGAACTCGACCGAGATGCCGAGGTCCTCGAGCATCCGGACCGACCGGCGACGGAAGTCGTGCGCGGTGCCACCGGGCACGTTGTCGAAGTAGCCCGCCGAGTCGACCGGCTGCGGACCCTCGGCGCCGTACTTGCTCGACTTCAGCAGGTAGAACTCGATCTCGGGGTGCGTGTAGAACGTGAAGCCGGCGTCGGCCGCGCGCGCCAGGGTGCGCTTGAGGACGTTGCGGGGGTCGGCGACCGCCGGCTCGCCGTCCGGCGTGGTGATGTCGCAGAACATGCGCGCCGTCGGGTCGATGTCGCCGCGCCAGGGCAGGGTCTGGAACGTCGTCGGATCCGGGTAGGCGAGCAGGTCGGACTCGAAGGTCCGGCTGAGCCCTTCGATCGCCGAGCCGTCGAAGCCGATGCCCTCGGTGAACGCCCCCTCGACCTCCGCGGGGGCGATCGCGACGGACTTCAGGGTCCCGACCACGTCGGTGAACCAGAGCCTGACGAACTTGACTCCGCGTTCCTCGATCGTCCGGAGAACGAAGTCGCGCTGCTTGTCCATGCACACCCTTCCTCGATGCTCTCAGCGTACTGGGTCGCACCTCCCCGGCCCGTCCGGATGTCCGCCGCCCTGTGCGAGACTGGCGCCATGTCCGACCACGCATCAGGCGGCGCGGAGAGCGCCCCGGAATCCCAGCAGGTTGAGAACCCCTACGGCGGCGCGTCGGTCGCCTCGAGCGGTCCGAAGCGCGTGCGCACCCGCCACTTCCAGACGGCCAAGCGCGACGGCATCAAGATCACCGGCCTCACCAGCTACGACCAGCTCACGGCCCGGATCTTCGACCAGGCCGGCATCGACTTCCTGCTCGTCGGCGACTCGGCCGGCAACAACGTGCTCGGCTACGAGACCACGCTGCCGGTCACGGTCGACGAGCTGATCCCGATGACCCGCGCCGTCGCGGGCGCGGTCGAGCGCGCCTTCGTCGTCGCCGACATGCCCTTCGGTTCGTACGAGAACGGCCCGGACGAGGCGCTGCACACCGCCATCCGATTCATGAAGGAGGCGGGTGCGCACGCGGTCAAGCTCGAGGGCGGCGAACGCAGCCAGAAGCAGATCCGCAGGATCGTCGGCGCCGGGATCCCGGTCATGGCCCACATCGGCTACACCCCGCAGAGCGAGCACGGCCTGGGCGGGCACATCATCCAGGGCCGCGGCGAGGGCGTGAGGCAACTGCTCGCCGACGCGAAGGCGGTCCAGGAGGCCGGGGCGTTCGCGGTCGTGCTCGAGATGGTGCCGGCCGATGCGGCGCGCCAGGTCACCGAGCTCCTCGACATCCCGACGCTCTCGGTCGGGGGCGGGCCGCACTGCGACGGCCAGCTGCTCGTGTGGACCGACTGGGCCGGCCTCACGACCGGCCGGATCCCCCGGTTCGTCAAGCAGTACGCGAACCTGGCGGGCGTGCTCGCGGACGCCGCGAAGGAGTGGCGGGCGGATGTCGCATCCGGCGCCTACCCGACCGAGGAGCACTCGTACTGACGGCTCGGTCGCGCCCGCCCTGCGGAGGAGGCCCGACGGGAGCTCCGCCGGGCACCGCTCACTCCTCTGCGGCCTCCTCCTCGGCCCACTTGGCGCTGTTCGCGCGGAGGATCTCCAGGGCCTGCTCGGCCTCGGCACGCGTCTCGAACGGACCGACGCGCTCGACGGCCGGCGAGACGAACCCCTCCTCGACCTCGCCCGTGTTGAGGTTGTACCAGAACTGATGCTCGACGTCCCTCGACATAAGCTGATCCTATGCCCAAGGACTCCGCCGGCCTCCTGATCCCCGGCCGACGCTCACCCGCGCGCGCCGTCCCGTCCGACATCCCGCGCCCGGAATACGTTGGCCGGACCGCGCCGACGCCGAACACCGGCGGGGATCGGTACACGCCCCAGGAGGTCGAGCGGATCCGCGCCGCCGGCCGGATCGCCGCCGGAGCGATCGCGGCCGCCTCGGAGGCCATCCGCCCCGGGACGACGACCGACGAGCTCGACCGCATCGCGCACGAGTACGTGGTCGCCCACGGCGCCTACCCGTCGACGCTCGGCTACCGGGGGTACCCGAAGTCCTCGTGCACGTCGGTCAACGAGGTCATCTGCCACGGCATCCCCGACGACACCGTCCTCGAGGACGGCGACCTCGTGAACATCGACGTCACCGCGTACCTCGACGGCATGCACGGCGACACGAACGCGACGTTCCTCGTCGGCGAGGCGGACGAGGAGTCCCGCCTGCTCGTCGAGCGCACGCGGGAGGCGCTCGCGCGCAGCATCCGGGCGGTCGCCCCCGGCCGTCAGGTGAACGTCATCGGACGGGCGATCGAGTCGTACGCGAAGCGGTTCGGCTACGGCGTCGTGCGCGACTACACCGGCCACGGCGTCGGTCGCGCCTTCCACACCGGACTCGTCATCCCGCACTTCGACGACCCGAACGCGACCACGGTCCTCGAGCCCGGAATGGTCTTCACGATCGAGCCGATGCTGACCCTCGGCACGATCGAGTGGGACCTCTGGGCCGACGACTGGACGGTCGTGACGCGCGACCGGAGGCTGACCGCGCAGTTCGAGCACACGCTCGTGGTCACGGAGCGCGGTGCCGACATCCTGACGCTCCCCTGACCGCACGCGGCGGCCAGCAGGAGCGCGCGGCCCCGCCCGGTCGCCGTCGCGTCGCGCGATAGGGTGGCGCCATGGCGACCAATCGCGCGATCGGCATCGACATCGGCGGAACGGGCATCAAGGGCGCGGTCGTCGACCTCGGCACCGGCGAGCTCGTGACCGACCGGATCAAGGTCAAGACGCCCGCGGGCGGGCGGCCGGGCGACATCCTCGCCGCCACCGGCGACCTCCTCGCGCAGGTCGCCGACCTGGGCCACACGTCGCTCCCGCTCGGGGTGTGCTTCCCGGCGATCGTGAAGCACGGCCGGACGCTCTCGGCCGCGAACGTCTCGGACGAGTGGATCGGCCTCGACGCCGAGCGGATGTTCGAGCGGGAGCTGCGGAGCGAGATCCACTTCATCAACGACGCGGATGCCGCCGGCTACGCCGAGGCGCAGTTCGGCGCCGCCCGCGACGAGGACGGCCTCGTGATCCTCACGACGCTCGGGACGGGGATCGGCTCGGCGCTCATCTGGGACGGGGTCGTCGTGCCGAACAGCGAGCTCGGCCACCTCGAGATCGACGGACACGACGCGGAGTCGCGCGCGGCGTACTCGGTGATGGAGCGCCAGGGCCTCTCATGGGAGCACTGGGCGAAGCGACTCCAGCGGTACTACTCGCACGTGGAGTTCCTCTTCTCCCCCGACCTGTTCGTCGTCGGCGGCGGCGTGTCCAAGCACCACGAGCACTTCCTGCCGCTGCTGGACCTGAAGACCAGGATCGTGCCGGCGGTCCACCGCAACAACGCAGGGATCCTCGGCGCGGCCGCGCTGGCGGCGAAGTTCTGAGCCGGTCACCGGGAATCCGACCGGGCTGAGGCGAGCGGGCCGGCTGATACGCCGGGTTCTGTTCACCGGGCGCTTGCGCGACACCGGCTGGACGGCCATCTCTCTCGGAGTCACGTCGCCGTGACCCTCCAGCGGCCTACCCGGGAACGGGACGGGCAGCCCCATCGTTCCCTGTCTGGCCTTGCTCCGGACGAGGTTTACCGAGCCGACCGCGTCACCGCGGCCGCTGGTGGGCTCTTACCCCACCGTTTCACCCTTACCGCGGGCCGAGGCCCGTGGCGGTCTGCTTTCTGTGGCACTGTCTCGCGGGTCACCCCGGGTGGGCGTTACCCACCGTCCTGCCCTGCGGAGCCCGGACGTTCCTCGGCGCCCGATCACTCGGGCGACGCGACCGTCTTGCCGACCCGCTCGCCCCTCTAGGCTACCGCCCGGCGAGCGGCCGCGCGCCCACCCGATGGCCGCCCGATCCGACGCGGGAGCCTCGAGCGGTCGACCGGACTCAGAGGCCGGACTCAGAGGCCGGACTCGGCCGTCCGGACGAGGATCCGGTCGCACTCCGGGCACTGCACGACCTCGTCGGGCGCGGCGCGCCGCACGGACTCCAGGTCGCTGCCGGTGAGCGTGATCGTGCAGCCGCCGCACGTGCGCTGCCGGAGCAGCGCGGCGCCCACGCCGCCGCCACGCACCCGGCGGTCCTCGTAGAACCGCAGCAGCTCATCGGGCACCGTTGCCGCGATGGTGCCGCGGTCGCGCTCGGCCTGCTCGCGCTCGGTGCCGAGGCCGCCTGCGGCCTCATCCCGAGCCGCCTCGAGCTCGGCGACCGACGCGGCCAGCTCTGCCCGCTCCCGGTCGAGTTCCGCGACGCGCGACTCGGCCTCCTCGACCTTCTCCATGACGATGAGCTCGGCGTCCTCGAGGTCGCCGAGCCGCTTGCGCAACGAGGCCAGCTCGGCCTCGAGCGCCTGGACGTCCTTCATCGACGACGTGTGCGTGAGGCGATCGCCGTCGCGTGCGATCCGCTTCTCGACGACCTCGACGTCGGACTCGATGCGACCGAGCTCCGTGCGTGTGTCCTCGAGCGTTCCGACCGCCTCCGCTCGCCTGCCGCGCACGCCGGTGTCGCGCTCGGCGAGGGCGGCGAGCTCGGCGGTCTGGGGCAGCGAGCGCAACCGGTGCGCGAGCTGCTGGAGTCGGGTGTCGATGGCCTGGAGGCGGAGCAGCTGCTCCTGGTCTTCGGGACTAGCCTTCACGTGGTGCTCCTCGGGATCGGGGCTGGTATGCGGATCGGGACGGCCGTCACTGGACGACCTGGAAGTCCCACGGGTCGGTGCGGAGCTCGCTCACCGCGACTTCGAGGTCGGCGTGCGCGGCGCGCAACTCGGTCGCCGCGGCATCGAGCCACAGCCATTCGCTCGCCCAGTGCGAGACGTCGAGCAGGGCCGGGCCGCCGCCGAGCAGCGCCTGCTCGCGCGCTTCCGAGGCCGGATGGTGGCGGAGGTCGGCGGTCACGTACGCGTCGGCGCCGCGGACGGCCTCGTGGCCGAGCAGGGAGTCGCCGGCTCCGCCGCAGACGGCGATTGTCTCCACGCGGTCGTCGAAGCCGCCCGCCGCCCGGACGCCGGACGCGGTCGGGGGCAGGATCTCGGCGAGCCTGCGCGCCAGTCGACCCAGCGTCGTCGGCTCGGGGAGTCGTCCGACCCGCCCGAGCCCGCGCGCCGGGTCCGTCGCGCCGGGCACGATCGGCCGGGCGTCGACCAGCCCGAGCCGGTCGGCCAGCACCGCGGAGGTGCCGGTCTCCACGACGTCGGCGTTCGTGTGCGCGCCCACGAGCGCGCAGTCGGCGCGGATGAGCCGCGTGAGCAGCGCGCCCTTGTAGCGGTCCTCCGCGACCGAGGTCACGCCGCGCAGCAGCAGCGGATGGTGCGCGATCACGAGGTCGGCACCGCTCGAGATCGCCTCGTCGACCGTCGCGGCGACGGCATCGACGACCAGGAGCACGCGCGAGACCTCGCGCGACGGGTCGCCGGTCACGAGGCCGGGCGCATCCCACGGCTCCGCTCCGGAGACGGGCCACAGGCGCTCCACGGTCGAGAGGACGTCGGCGAGGCGGACTGGCACGCGCCCCAGCCTACGCCGAACCTCGCGGCGAGCCGGGCCCGCGGTTGCCGCCCGTGTCGGGCCTCATTAGCATCCGCGGCATGACCGACCTCGCGACGTCCGAGCTCATCACCCGCTACTCGGACGTCGTGGTCCGCGGCGGGCTCAACCTCCAGCCCGGCCAGACGCTCGTGGTCCGGGCGCTCGTCGAGCATGCCGGCCTCGTGCGTGCGATCGCCGAGGCCGCCTACGAGGCGGGCGCGCAGCTGGTGGACGTCGAGTACCAGGACGATCACGTGCGCCGATCGGGCATCGTGCACGGCGCGGGTCCGGCCCTCGCGGCCGGGACGGCCCGCGATCGCGCTGCGACCGAACGGCTCGAGGAGCCCGGCCTGGCGTACCTCCGCATCACCGGGAATCCCGAGCCGCACCTGATGGACGACGTCGATGCCGCCGCGGTGGTCGCCGCGAGCCCGGTCGAGCTCGCGGCGCGCGAGCGCGCCGCGCTCATGGCGGGCGGACTCCAGTGGAGCATCGTCGCCGCGCCGAACGCGGGTTGGGCTCGGGCCGTCTACGGCGAGCCCGACGTCGACCGGCTCTGGCAGGCGGTCGGCATCGCGGTCGGCCTCGACTCGGACGACCCGGTCGCCGACTGGCTGGCGCACACCGAACGGCTCCGTCGTCGCGCGGCTGCGGTGGAGGCGCTCGAGCTGACGGCCGTGCGCTATGCGGGCCCGGACACGGACCTGGAGATCGGCCTCGTTCCGGAGTGGCGCTGGCTGGCCGCGACCATGCACACCGCGGCCGGCGTGGAGTTCAGCCCGAACGTCCCCACCGAGGAAGTCTTCACCTCGCCGGATCCGGCGCGCGCCGAGGGCACGGTCGCGACGACCCGACCGTTCCTCCTGCTGCCGAGCGGGGTGCTCGTCGAGGGCCTCACGCTGACGTTCGAACGTGGTCGGATCGTCGACGCGACCGCCGAGCGCGGGCTGGACGCGGTCGTCGCGCAGCTCGACTCCGACCCGAACGCGCGCCGGCTCGGCGAGGTGGCGCTCGTCGACGGAGCGTCCCGGGTGCGTCGCGCCGGGGTGCTCTTCCACGACATGCTCTACGACGAGAACGCGGGGTCGCACATCGCCTGGGGCCAGGGCTTCCCGATGGTCGTGCCCGACGGCGACTCGTCGGTCGGGGTGAACCGCGTCTCCGCCGTGCACACCGATGTCGTGGTCGGCGGTCCCGATGTCTCGATCGCCGGGGTGGCCGGTGACGGCCGGGTGATCCCGATCATCACGGACGACGAGTGGGTCCTGCCCGCCTGACCCGGGGCCGGCGCGTTCACGGTGGGCCCTGCCGGGCTCGAACCGACGACATCCACGGTGTAAGCGTGGCGCTCTACCAACTGAGCTAAAGGCCCTCGCCGCGTTCGGCGGCACTTCGATGGTAGCGGCGACGGACCGCCCCACCGGTCGAACCACGGGTCAGGTGAGCGTCGCCAGGGCCTCGCGATACGCCGAGATCGGCCGCGACTCGCCGGCGGGTGCGGCGAAGGACGCACGGATGACGCCAGTCTCGTCGATCGCGAAGGAGGCGCGTCGCGCGAATCCCGCGTCCTCGTCGAAGGCGCCGTACGCGCGGGCGACCGCGCCGTGCGGCCAGAAGTCCGACACCAGCGCGAGCCTGACGCCCTCGGCCCAGGCACGGAGGGCGTACTTCGCATCCACGGACGCGACGAGCAGGTCGACCTCGGCGCGCTCGAACATCGGCAGCGCGGCATCCAGCTCGTGCAGCTCCCCCGTGCAGACGCGGGAGAACGCGAACGGCACGAAGGCGAGCACGAGGCCGCGGCCCTCGAGGCGTCGCGTCACGCCGAACTGATCCGGCAGCGCGAACTCCGGTGCGCGGGCGCCGGGCGCGAGGATCACGGGGCCTCCACGGGGTGCGGTCTGGACGCGCGCCAGCCTAGCCGGGTCGTGCACCGGCATAGAATCACTAGGATGGCGTGGTGCCCCCCGGACCGTGACCCGGTCTTCGTCGTGCGCACGCACGATTTCCGGGCACGATCTGCTGAAGAGAGAGGTCGAGTGTGACTGTCAACGACCAGGACCCGTACTCGGTCGAGGCGATGGACTCCGATCCGGAGGAGACCACCGAGTGGGCCGAGTCCCTCGACGCGCTCGTCGCCGAGAAGGGCCACCAGCGCGGGCGCGAGATCATGCTCAGCCTGCTCAAGCGCTCCAAGGAGCTGCACCTCGGCGTGCCGATGGTGCCGACCACGGACTACCTGAACACGATCGCCCCCGAGAACGAGCCGGAGTTCCCCGGCGACGAGGAGATCGAGCGCCGGTACCGCGCCTGGATCCGCTGGAACGCCGCGATGCTCGTGCACCGCGCCCAGCGCCCCGGCATCGCGGTCGGCGGGCACATCTCGACCTACGCGTCCTCCGCGGCACTGTACGAGGTCGGCTTCAACCACTTCTTCCGCGGCCAGGACCACCCGGGCGGCGGCGACCAGATCTTCATCCAGGGCCACGCCTCCCCCGGCACCTACGCACGCGCGTTCCTCGAGGGCCGGATGACGACCGACCAGCTCGACGGCTTCCGCCAAGAGAAGTCGCACGCGCCGAACGGCATCTCGTCCTATCCGCATCCGCGCCTGATGCCGGAGTTCTGGCAGTTCCCGACCGTGTCGATGGGGCTGGGCCCGATCAACGCGATCTACCAGGCGCAGGCCAACAAGTACCTCACCAACCGCGGCATCAAGGACGCCTCCGACCAGCACGTCTGGGCGTTCCTCGGCGACGGCGAGATGGACGAGGTCGAGAGCCGCGGCCAGCTCCAGGTCGCCGCGAACGAGGGCCTGGACAACCTGACCTTCGTCATCAACTGCAACCTGCAGCGACTCGACGGCCCCGTGCGCGGCAACGGCAAGATCATCCAGGAGCTCGAGAGCTACTTCCGCGGGGCGGGCTGGAACGTCATCAAGGTGGTCTGGGGCCGCGAGTGGGACGACCTGCTCGCGCGCGACCAGGACGGCGCGCTGCGCAACCTGATGAACGTCACCCCGGACGGCGACTACCAGACCTACAAGGCGGAGTCGGGCGCCTACGTGCGCGAGAACTTCTTCGGACGCGACCCGCGGGCGCTCGAGCTCGTGAAGGACCTCTCCGACGAGCAGATCTGGAACCTCAAGCGAGGCGGCCACGACTACCGCAAGGTGTACGCGGCGTTCAAGGCGGCCACCGAGCACAAGGGCCAGCCGACCGTCATCCTCGCCAAGACGATCAAGGGCTACGGCCTCGGACCGGCGTTCGAGGGACGCAACGCGACCCACCAGATGAAGAAGATGACGCTGGACAACCTGAAGACCTTCAGGGACACCATGCGCATCCCGATCTCCGACGCGCAGCTCGAGGAGAACCCCTACCTCCCGCCGTACTACCACCCGGGCGAGGACGACGAGGCGATCCGGTACCTGCACGACAAGCGCCGCGCGCTCGGCGGCTACCTGCCCGAGCGCCGCACCGGCCACACCGCGATCTCCATCCCGGACGACTCGGCCTACGCGATCGCGAAGAAGGGCTCGGGCCACCAGGAGGTCGCGACGACCATGGCGTTCGTCCGGCTCCTGAAGGACCTCATGCGGTCCAAGGACTTCGGCAACCGCATCGTCCCGATCATCCCCGACGAGGCCCGCACCTTCGGCATGGACGCGTTCTTCCCGAACGCGAAGATCTACAATCCGATGGGCCAGCACTACACCTCGGTGGACCGCGAGCTGCTCCTGGCCTACAAGGAGAGCCCCCAGGGCCAGATCGTGCACGTGGGCATCAACGAGGCGGGCGCGCTCGCCGCGTTCACCGCGATCGGCACCTCGTACTCGACGCAGGGCGAGCCGCTGATCCCGATCTACGTCTTCTACTCGATGTTCGGCTTCCAGCGCACGGGCGACGCGATCTGGGCCGCGGGCGACCAGATGGCGCGCGGCTTCATGATCGGCGCGACCGCCGGGCGCACGACCCTGACCGGTGAGGGCCTGCAGCACGCCGACGGGCACTCGCCGCTGCTCGCGGCGACGAACCCGGCCGTGGTCTCGTACGACCCCGCCTACGGGTACGAGATCGGGCACATCGTGCGTGCGGGCCTGGACCGCATGTACGGCGGTTCGCACCCCGACCCGAACGTCATGTACTACCTCACCGTGTACAACGAGCCGCTCGTGCAGCCCGCCGAGCCGGAGGGAGTCGACGTCGAGGGCATCGTGCGCGGCATCCACCGGGTCGCGACCGGTTCGGGCGAGGGTCCGCGTGCGCAGCTGCTCGCCTCGGGCGTGGCGCTGCCCTGGATCCTCGAGGCGCAGCAGCTCCTCGCGCAGGACTGGGGCGTGTCGGCCGACGTCTGGTCGGTGACGAGCTGGAACGAGCTCGCCCGCGACGGCATGGCCGCCGACGAGCACAACTTCCTGAACCCGGACGCCGAGCGACAGGTGCCCTACCTCTCGCAGAAGCTCGCGGACGCGCAGGGCCCGTTCGTGGCGGTCAGCGACTACATGCACGCCGTGCAGGAGCAGATCCGCCCGTACGTCCCGGGCGAGTACGCGACGCTCGGCGCCGACGGCTTCGGCTTCTCGGACACGCGCCCGGCCGCACGCCGGTTCTTCAAGATCGACGGGCCGTCGGTGGTCGTGCGGACCCTCCAGGTGCTCGCCGAGCGCGGCGAGGTCGACCGCTCGGTCGTCGGCCAGGCGATCGAGCGATACCGGCTGCACGACGTGAACGCGGGGACGACCGGCAACGCCGGCGGCGAGAGCTAGCAGGCATCCAGACGGTGGCAGCGAAGCCCAGGACCAAGGCGGAGACGCTCGCGTGGTTGCGGACCATCGCGGGCGAGCTCTCGACCCAGACGCTGAAGCGCCTGGAGGACACCCTGCCCTGGTACGGGGACATGCCGCCGAGCCGCCGCTCGGCGGTCGGGCTCGTCGCCCAGGCGGGCATCACGTCCTTCATCGCCTGGTTCGACGACCCGAGGTCGACCCCGTGGATCGCGGCCGACGTCTTCGGGGCGGCGCCGCGCGAGCTCCTGCGCTCGGTCAGCCTGCAGCAGACGCTGCAGTTGATCCGGGTCACGGTCGAGGTCGTCGAGGAGCGCGTCAAGGACGGCGGTGAGCCGCTGCGCGAGGCGATCCTCCTGTACTCGCGTGAGATCGCGTTCGCGGCGGCCGATGTGTACGCTCGCGCCGCCGAGGCGCGCGGACTCTGGGACGCGCGCCTCGAGGCGCTGGTGGTCGACTCGATCCTCTCCGGAGAGTACGACGACGAGCTGCCGAGCCGGATCGCCGCACTCGGATGGCACGGGCACGGCGAGGTCGCCGTGCTCGTCGGAACCGCGCCGAAGCTGTTCGACGTCGACCAGGTGCGCCGCGCCGCACGGCACATGCAGGCCGACGTCCTCGTGGGCGTGCAGGGCAACCGGCTCGTGGTGGTGATCGGTCGGGCCGAGCCGCGGAGCGCCGAGTCCGAGGAGACCGTGGGCACCGCATCCGCGCTGACCTTCCTCGAGATCGCCGCGCAGCTCGAGCCCCACTTCGGCCCGGGCCACCTCGTCCTCGGGCACGAGGTGCCGAACCTCGTGGACGCCTCGAAGAGCGCGAAGGCCGCGCTCGCCGGCTTCGCGGTGGCCCGCTCGTGGCGCCACGCCCCGCGTCCCGTGCATGCCGACGACCTGCTCCCCGAGCGGGCGCTCGCCGGCGACCCGCTCGCCCGCGCCACGCTGGTGCACCGGATCTACCGGCCGCTGCAGGCGCACTCCACCGAGCTGCTCACCACGCTCTGGAGCTACCTCGACAACGGCCGCTCGCTCGAGGCGACGGCGCGCGAGCTCTTCGTGCACCCGAACACCGTGCGCTACCGCCTGAAGCGCGTCTCCGACGTCATCGGCTGGGATGCGACCGGCGCCCGGGAGGCGCTCATCCTCCAGTCGGCCCTCATCATCGGGTCGATGAGCGACCACGAGTCCGTCCCGCGACGACGGCCCTCGTCCTGAGCCGCGTCTGTACCGACGCGACAAGGCTCCAGCGCATACCTTGTGGCGAGTACACACACACGACCCTCGGCGGATTGGCAGACTGAAACGGTGATCGTCGTCGTCTGCCCTGGACAGGGCTCCCAGACCCCCGGCTTCCTCGCGCCCTGGCTCGCCGAGTCCTCCTTCGCGGAGCGGTTGGGCGGGCTCTCCGAGGCGGCCCAGGTCGACCTCGCGCTGCACGGCACCGAGAGCGACGCCGAGACCATCCGCGACACCAAGGTCGCCCAGCCGCTCATCGTCGCGGCCGGAATCCTGGCCTTCGACGCCCTCACCTCGGACGGCCGCCGCGACCGGGTCGGCGGCGTGGCGGGTCACTCGGTCGGCGAGATCACCGCGGCCGCGGCCACCGGAGTGCTGGACGACGCCGACGCGATGCGCTTCGTCGGAGAGCGCGGCCGGGCCATGGCCGCGGCGGCCGCACTCGAACCGACCGGGATGAGCGCCGTGATCGGCGCCGACGAGTCGGAACTGCTGGCACGGCTCGACGCGCTCGGCCTCGAGCCGGCGAACTTCAACGGCGGCGGGCAGGTCGTGGTCGCCGGAGCGACCGACGCGCTCGAGCAGCTGAAGGCCGAGCCCCCCGCGGGCGCGCGTGTGATCCCCCTCCAGGTCGCGGGCGCCTTCCACACCCGCTACATGCAGCCCGCGCGCGAGCGGCTGGCCGAGGTCGCCGCCGGCCTCGCCCCGGGCGACCCGTCGCTGCGCCTGTGGACCAACCGCGACGGTTCCGCGGTCACGTCGGGCAGCGCCTTCGTCGACCTGCTGGTCGGCCAGGTCGCCTCCCCCGTCCGTTGGGACCGCTGCATGGGGTCGTTCGCCGACGGCGGCGTGACCGGCATCATCGAGCTCGCGCCGGCGGGCGCGCTCGTCGGCCTCGCCAAGCGCGCGCTCAAGGGCGTGCCGACGGTCGCCGTCAAGACGCCCGACGACCTCCCGGCGGCCATCGAGCTCCTCGAGCAGGCCGCGTAGCCCCGCCACCCACCGACACGAGAGAAGCATGACGCACCCCACGCTCAGCCAGTCGACCGGTCCCGCCTTCACCCGCCTGCTGTCGGTCGGCGCAGCTCGCGGCGAGCACGCCGTGCCCAACGACGACCTCGTCGGTCCCATCGACTCCTCCGACGAGTGGATCCGCCAGCGCACCGGCATCATCACTCGCACCAGGGCGGGCGCCGACGTGCTCGCCGTCGACCTCGCGACGGATGCCGCGCGCGAGGCCATCGAGCGTTCGGGCGTTCCGGCCGACCAGATCGACCTCGTGATCGTCGCGACCATCTCGAACGTGCGCCAGACCCCGTCGATCGCCGCCGTCGTCGCCGACCGCGTGGGCTCGAACCCCGCCGCCGCCTACGACATGAACGCCGCGTGCGCGGGCTACGCCTACGCCGTCGCGCAGGCCGACGCGCTCATCCGTGCGGGTGCGGCGCGCTACGCCCTGGTCATCGGCGCGGAGAAGCTCTCCGACGTCGTCGACCCGACCGACCGGACCATCTCGTTCCTGCTGGGCGACGGCGCCGGCGCCGTGGTGGTCGGTCCGAGCGACACGCCCGCCATCGCACCGACGATCTGGGGATCCGACGGCTCCAAGGCCGACGCCGTCTCGATGAACCACACGCTCGTGGAGTACCGCGACGGCGTGGCGGAGTGGCCGACGCTGCGCCAGGAGGGGCAGACGGTGTTCCGCTGGGCGGTCTGGGAGATGGCGAAGGTCGCGCAGCAGGCGCTCGACGCCGCCGGCGTCACTGCCGACGACCTCGCGGCCTTCCTGCCGCACCAGGCCAACATGCGCATCATCGACGAGTTCGCGAAGCAGCTGAAGCTGCCGGACTCGGTCGCGGTGGGGCGCGACATCGCGACGACCGGCAACACGTCGGCCGCCTCCATCCCGCTCGCGATGCACCGACTGCTCGAGGAGCATCCCGAGCTCTCAGGAGGGCTCGCCCTCCAGATCGGCTTCGGCGCCGGACTCGTGTTCGGCGCCCAAGTGGTGGTTCTGCCCTGAGCCGCCGACCCCCGTCCATCTAGACTGTGTCTCGGTCATACGAGACACCCCTGCAAGGAGAAGAAGAACATGGCAGCGACCCGCGACGAAGTGCTTGCCGGCCTGGCTGAGCTCATCAACGACGAGACCGGCATCGCGACCGACACCGTCGAGGAGAACAAGTCGTTCACCGACGACCTCGACATCGACTCGATCTCGATGATGACGATCGTCGTCAACGCCGAGGAGAAGTTCGACGTGAAGATCCCCGACGAAGAGGTCAAGAACCTCAAGACCGTCGGTGACGCCGTCGACTTCATCGTCAACGCGCAGGCCTAGTGACGTCCGGACGGGCCGGCTCCGGCCGGCCCGTCCGCGTCGTCCCCACTGCCCAACGGAGTGATTTCGTATGACCAAGAAGATCGTGATCACGGGCATCGGTGCCACCACGCCCATCGGCGGCACCGCCCGTGACAGTTGGACGGCGCTGCTCGCCGGCGAATCCGGCGCGCGCAGCCTCGAGCAGGACTGGGTCGAGGCCTATGACCTGCCGGTGACCTTCGCCGCGACCGCCAAGGTGCCCGCGGCCGAGGTGCTCGCGCGCCACGAGCTCAAGCGCCTCGACCCGTCGAGCCAGTTCGCCCTCATCGCCGGCCGCGAGGCCTGGGCGGATGCCGGGGCGCCCGAGGTCGCCCCCGAACGACTCGCCATCGACTGGGCGACGGGGATCGGCGGCGTCTGGACGCTCCTGGACGCGTGGGACACGCTGCGCGAGCGCGGCCCCCGCCGCGTCCTGCCGATGACCGTGCCGATGCTCATGCCGAACGGCCCGGGCGCCGCGGTCGGCATGGACCTGCACGCGCGGGCGGGCATCCGCACCGTGGTGTCCGCGTGCGCCTCGAGCACGGAATCGCTCGTGAACGCATGGAAGCAGCTGCAGGACGGCGAAGCCGACGTGGTGATCGCGGGCGGGTCCGAGGCGGCGATCCACCCGATCACGATCGCGTCGTTCGCGTCGATGCAGGCCCTGTCGCGGCGCAACGACGACCCCGCGGTGGCCTCCCGCCCCTACGACGTGGGCCGCGACGGCTTCGTCATGGGCGAGGGCGCGGCGGCGCTCGTGCTCGAGACCGAGGAGCACGCGAAGGCGCGCGGCGCGCGCATCTACGCCGAGCTCCTCGGCGGTGCGATCACCAGCGACGCGTACCACATCACCGCTCCCGACCCCGAGGGGTCGGCCGCCGCACGTGCGATGAAGGCCGCGATCGAGGGCGCCGGCGCGAGCCTCACCGACGTCCGGCACGTCAACGCGCACGCGACCAGCACGCCGGTCGGCGACATCGCGGAGTACAACGCGCTCCGACGCGTCTTCGGCGACGCCCTGGACGACATCGCCGTGACCGCGACGAAGGCCTCCACCGGGCACCTGCTCGGCGGCGCCGGCGGCATCGAGGCGATCTTCACCGTCCTCGCGCTGCACGAGCGCGTCGTTCCGCCGACGATCAACGTCGAGCAGCAGGATCCCGAGATCCCGCTCGACGTCGTCACGTCGCCGCGATCCCTCGACGACGGTGACCTCATCGCGATCAGCAACTCGTTCGGCTTCGGCGGGCACAACGCCGTCGCGGCCTTCCGCGCCGTCTGATCCGCACGTCACGCGCCACCTCCGGCGCGTGCCTCGGGCCCCGACGCCATCCGGCGTTCGGGGCCCGCTGCATTCCACCGCTCTCGGTTTCGCTCGTGCGCCGCCGGGACCTGGGTCCACCGGCCGACGCGTCACGCCACCGGCGGTGGGGCTCATCCCACGCGGTGCAACCAGATCACCGGCGCGAAGTCGCTGGCGTGACGGAAGGGCTCGAGCTCGTCGTCCCATGCCTGCCCGAGCGCGAGCCGGAGCTCGCGGTGCAGCTCGTCCGCATCGAAGGCGGCCACCTCCATCGCGTAGCGCACGCGATCCTCGGGGATCACCACGTTGCCGGCGCTGTCGGTCTGCGCGTAGAACACGCCGAGCTCGGGCGTGTGCATCCAGCGTGCGCCGTCGGTGCCGATCCCCGGATCCTCGCTCACCTCGAACCGCAGCCGGTCCCACCCGCGAAGCGCCGAGGCGATCCGGGCCCCGGTCCCCGGCTCTCCGACCCACGAGAACTCGGTCCGGACGCTGCCGGGCAGCACGGGCTGTTCCGACCACTCGAAGTTGACAGGGCTGCCGAGGGCGCGACCGACGGCCCACTCGACATGCGGACCGATCGCCCGCGGCGACGAGTGCACGAACAGCATGCCTCGCGCGGCGCGCGAAGCCCGCGTGACCTGTTCCGCCATCTCCTGCTCCGTTCCTCGTGAGGTGCGTCTTCCCCTACGACCTCGGGAACCTGCCGGACGGCGGTTGTGTTCGGTTGTGACGACGCGAGTCGCCTGGGTCGAGTATGCCGCGCTTCGCCCGGACTGACAAGGGAGTGCCTCGGCGATGCGCGCATCGGCCGATACACTCCGTACCCGGGTGAGTGATTCCATCGACCGTGAGGAGGCGGCGTGGCGGTCCGAGACGCATTGCTGGTCCTGTTGCTGAACGGTCCCGCGTACGGGTTCCAGCTGCACGGCGACCTCGCGGCCCGGACCGGCGGTCGGCGCGACGTCAACGTGGGCCAGACGTACGCCACGATCGACCGTCTGACCGGGCAGGGTCTCGTCGAGTCGGCGGGGGCGACCGACGACGGCCTCCCCCTGCACAGGCTGACCCGCTCCGGACGGGCGGCGGCGCGCGCCTGGCTCGACGGCGCCGATGCTGCCGGGGCCGACCCGTGGCACGAGAGCGTCGACCGGGTGCTCGTCGCACTGTCGATGCCATCCGTCGAGGCCGCGCCAGTGCTCGCAGCGGAGCAGGAGCGGTGGCGGGCGCGGTCGGCGGCCGCCACGAGCGCCGCCGGTGCCGACCCGGCCGACCCGCGCGCCCGGCTCGTCGCGACCGCGGCATCCGCGGACGCGGCACGGGCGAGCGCGATCCTGGCCTGGCTCACCGAGCTGGCGGCGGCCGACCCCGACGCCGCAGCCTTCGCACCGAGCACCGAGCGACCGCGCCGCGGCCGACGACCCGCGCGCGCGCCGATCGCGCCTCACGGTTCGAGCGACGCGTAGCTCTCGACGACGGCGAGGTCGAGCGGGAACTCGACCGGGGCGTCGCCGAACAGCAGTCGGCCGGCCTCGACCGCCGCCTCGCGGACCGCGCGCGCGACGTCGTCGGCACGTTCGGCCGGCGCATGCACGATGAGCTCGTCGTGCAGGAAGTAGACCAGGTGCGCCCCGTGCTCGAAGGCCGGACCGGATGGCGAGGCTCGCCTCTCGCCGGGCGGCAGCCCCGCGAGTCGGGTGCGCACGCCGGCGAGCCAGCAGAGCGCCCACTCGGCCGCCGTGCCCTGCACGACGAAGTTGCGCGTGAATCGTCCCCAGTCGCGTGCGACGGACCGGGCCCGCCGTTCCTCGGCGGGGCCGGCGTCGGGTTGGGATGCGCGGGACTGCGCCTCGTGCCAGCCGACCGGCGGCGACGGCGACGAGCGCCCGAGCAGCGTCGTGACCCTCCGGCCGGCCTCGCCGTCCCGGGCGGCGCGGTCCACGAGCGCCATCGCCCGGGGATACGCCCGCGCGAGCCGTGGCACGAGGCGTGCGCTGTCGCCGGTGGTCGCGCCGTACATCGCGCCCAGCAGCGCGACCTTGGCCTCGTCGCGCGTCGTGACCACGCCCGCGTCGACGATGGCGCGGTACATGTCGCGCCCCCGTCCCGCGGCGGCCATGCCCGGGTCGCGGGCGAGCGCGGCGAGGATGCGCGGCTCGAGCTGGGCGGCATCCGCGACGACCAGGCTCCATCCGGGATCGGCGACGACGGCCGCGCGCACCGACTTCGGCAGCTGCAGCGCTCCCCCGCCGGCCGTCGCCCAGCGGCCGGTGGCCGTGCCGCCCGCGACGTAGTCGGCCCGGAACCGATCGCCGGCGATCCATTCGTCGAGCCACCCCCAGCCGTTCGCGGACAGGAGCCGGGCCAGCCGCTTGTACGCCAGCAGGGGGGCGATCGCCGGATGTCGCACATGCTCGCGCAGCTCCCACTTCGCGGTGGAGTCGACGCCGATGCCGGCGGCACGGAGCGCGCGCAGCAGGTCGGCCTGCGAGTCGATCCGGAGCGCCGGCGCCTCGAGCGCCGACCGCACCTCTGCGGCGAGCTCGGACATCCTCGCTGGCTTCTCGCCCGACGCCGGGCGCGGTCCGAGCTCGGCCTCGAGCACCGCCTCGTGCACGGATCGCCGCCACGGCAGGCCGGCGGCGTGCAGTTCCGCGGCGATCAACGCCCCGGCGGACTCGGCGGCCAGCAGCAGGCGCAGTGCTGCCGGCCGGTCGGCCGCGCCGACCAACGCGAGCTGGCGGTCGTGCTCCGCGGCGAGGTCGGCGGCGGCCGGCGGGCGGTGCGCGTCGGCTGCATCCGACTCGTCGAGCTCGAAGAGGGCGATGCCCCGGCCGATGGACGACGTGGCCGGCGTCATCGGCTCCGCGTCGGCCTCGGCGGGCCCCGGCGGCAGCCAATCCGGCCTCGCGCGGACGACCGACCCGGCGCCGGCGACCGCGGACGAGGACTGCAGGATCGCCCCCGCGAGCCGCAGGTCGTGGCAGCGCGCCACCCGCACGCCCCCGGCGAGCAGCCGTGGCGCCCAGTCGCGGGTGTCGCGCCAGACCCATCTCGGCGCGTGCTCCGCCTCCAGGCGCGCGACCTCCTCCGCGAGCCCGGCCGTGCCGACCTCGAGCCGGAGGCCCCCGTCGGGGTCGACGAGTTCCACGCGCCCCGCGCCCGTCGTCGCGATCGCGATCCGCACGTCTCGATTCTGCTGCGCACGGATGACACGCCCCGTTCGCGCGCCGTCCGGTGTCGGCGGTGCCCGGGAGGATTCGGGCATGCGAGCGACGGCGGGGCCATGGGCGCGGTGAGGTTCGGATGCGGCCACGGGGCGACGGAGGAGCCGGCGGCGACCCTGCGGCGCCCCTGCCCGGTGTGCATGCTGCTGCACGAGACGCAGCGCACGCGTGGCGAGCTGCTCGGCCGTGTCGCGCCGGCGCAGCGGCCGCGGCTCTCCCGGGAGGTCCGCATCGGGGCGGAGTACGACTGGCGGTGCCGTCGGGGGCACGACCGCTACCGGGCGAGCGTGATGGAGGTGCTCACGGGCTCGGGGTGCGCGAAGTGCCGCGCGAACGCGGCCTCCCCGGGGGCCGCACGCGAGGCGGGCATGCCGTTCATGAAGCCCGGCCTTCGCGTCGGCACCTCGATGACCGAGCAGCGGCTGCGCGTGCTCATCGGCGAGCGGATCCGACTGCACCATCGCGCGAACGCCGTCCGCATCGCACGCATGTTCCACGGTCGCCAGGAGGTCTGGCCCGACATCCTCGTGGCCGAGCTCCGGATCGCGATCGAGTACGACGATCCCGGCCGCGGCGGGCGGGCGCACCTCGGCCTGAAGGAGGGCTCCGACCTCGAGAAGGACGCGGCGCTGCGCGAGGTCGGCTGGGAGGTCATCCGCATCCGCGGCGGCGGCCTCGAACCGCTCGGTCCCCACAGCATCCCCTGCCGGAGCATCACGGCGGCGGTCGCCGACGAGGCGGTCCGCATGATGCGCGAGATCCGCGGCGATGCCGCGGTGGACGCCCTCCTCGTCGGGCCGGGAGCCGACGCAACTCCGCTGGCGCCGGGCGGCGCCGCGCCGATAGGGTGAGGACCGTCTCCGCTTGCCCCCGGGCGGCGACCCCCCGCGCAGAGAGGCCCCTGCAGTGCTGCTCCCCTTCCTCATCGTCGGAGGCCTCGGCCTCATCCTGCTCCTGATCTCGCTGGTCGTCGGCGACGTGTTCGATGCGCTCGACATCGGGGACGGCGCGATCTCGGGCACCGCCCTGGCGATCGGATTGACCGTGTTCGGCGCATCCGGTGCCTTCACGGCGACGAGCGGGCTCGCGATCGCCTGGGCCTACGTCGTCTCAGCCGCCCTCGCCGTCGTCGCGTACGTCGTCTCGGTGGTCGTCGTGCGCGCGCTCGCCCGCAGCAGCGACGGGGTCCCGGCGTCGGCGGTCGGCCTCACCGGCGTCGCGACCGCCTCGATCTCGCCGGCCGGCGGCGAGGTGAGCCTCGACGGCCCCTCCGAGGTCGAGCGTCGGATGGCGTATGCGGATGCGGCGATCGCCGAGGGCGCGCGCATCCGCGTCGTCGCCCACGCGGGAAGCCGCGTGAAGGTCGAGCCCGAGCAGGCCTGAGCATCCGCGGCGGACGCGGAGTCCAGCGCGCCGCGGTCCCCGAACCCCCGCCTCCCGACCCGAAGGGAACCCCATGATGGCGCCTGAAGTCATCCAGATCGGCGCGATCACCGCGATCGCCGTCGCATTCATCGGCCTGCTCGGCTTCATCGCCGGCCGCATCCGCCGCGTGCCGCCCAACGAGGCGCTCGTGATCGTCGGCCGGGGTGCCGGTCGGTCGAAGGCCGAGACCGGGGGCGGCCAGCGCGTCGTGATCGGCGGCCGCACGTTCGTCTGGCCCGTCCTGCAGCAGGGCTTCCCGATCTCGCTCGAGCAGCGCCAGATCGGCATCACGGTCGAGGGCGTCGACCGGAACCGGATCAAGATCGCGATCAAGGCGTCGATCAACTTCAAGGTGAGCGGCACGGAGGAGGGCGTGCGCCGCGCGGCCCAGCGATTCCTCTCCCAGCAGCACCTGCTCACCGAGATCATCTCCGAGTCGCTCGAGGGATCGCTGCGATCGATCGTGGGCGACATGACGATCGAGCAGATCATCTCCGACCGGAAGTCGCTCTCCGACAGCGTCGTCGCCGAGACCAAGACCGACCTGGCCGAGCAGGGTCTGCAGGTCGACCTGCTGAACATCAGCGACATCTCCACCCCCGGCAGCGACTACCTCGCCAACCTCGGCCGCGCCGAGTCCGCGCGGGCGCGGCAGGTCGCCGAGGTCAGCGAAGCGGAGGCGGCCCGCGCGAGCGAGTTCGCCCGCATCGAGGCGGCCGAGCAGATCGCCGAGCGCCAGAAGGCCCTGAGCCTCAAGCAGGCGGCGATCAAGGCCGAGACCGACAAGGCGAACGCCGAGGCCGAGGCCTCCGGCCAGCTGGCGAAGGCCGAGCAGGACAAGCTCGTGGCCGTGCAGGAGCGCGACGCGCTGTCCGAGCAGGCGCTGGTCACGCAGGAGCGGCTCGACATCGAGATCCGCAAGCCGGCCGAGGCCGAGGCGTACGCGGAGGTGCAGCGGGCGACCGCGCAGCGCGACGCGGCGAACGCCGCGACCGAGGCCGACGCGTTCAAGCGCACCAAGATCGCCGAGGCCAACAAGGTCGCGGCGGTGCAGGACGCGGAGGCGGCCGCCTCCGCGGTCCGCTTCGCCGGCGAGGCCGAGCGCGACCGACAGGTCGCCCTCGCGGCCGGTATCCGGGCCGAGGGCGAGGCGCGCGCCGACGCCATCCAGGCGGAGGGCGTCGCCGAGGCGGCCGCGACCGATGCGAAGGCCGAGGCGCTGAAGAAGTACGGCGAAGCCGCGCTCGCGCAGGAGATCATCTCGCGCCTGCCCGAGATCGTCCGGGCTGCAGCGGAGCCCATCGCCAGCATCGACTCGCTCACGGTCGTCTCGACCGACGGGGCGTCGGCCATGACGAAGACCGTCGGCCAGGTGCTCGGCGAGGGCACCGAGGTCGTGAAGTCGCTCACCGGCCTCGACGTCGGCTCCATCCTCGCGGGGCTCGCGGGCGGTTCCATCGCCGGACGCGACGCCGCGCAGCGCAGCAGCACGAACTGAGTCGGTCCGACCCGGTCGTGGGGGCGGCGCCGTATCGCGGCGCCGCCCCATGCACGTCCGCGGCGCCGGCGGCGTCGACGAGGCGCCGTCCCGCCGACCGCGGAACCCGACGCGTCAGCGCGGATCCGACCCGGCGGCCGCCGCCCCGCCCGACCGGGCGATGGCCGCGGCCTCGGTGCGGCTCGCGGCGCCGAGCTTGCGCAGGATCGCCGAGACGTGCACCGACACCGTCTTGCCGCTGATGAAGAGCCGCTCGCCGATCTGGCGGTTCGAGTGGCCCTCGGCGACGAGTTCCAGCACCTGGCGCTCCCGGGCGGTGAGCTCGTCGCCGCCGCCCGACCGGTCGCCGTGCAGACGCGCTCGAGCCGCGACCTCGTCGGCCATCCGGGTCACGAGGTACGCGCCGATCTCCTCCGCCGCCGTGTGGGCCGCGTCGAGGCTCCGCTCGGCCGCCGCGCGATCACCGGCCTCGAGCTCGGCGACGGCGCGCTGCACGAGGGCGTAGCCGGCGAGGTGTCGCCAGCCCTTCCCGGATGCGAGGAGGTCGGCGGCCCGGTCGAATCGCGCGATGCGCGCCGAGGGATCGTCCTCGAGCTCTGCGAGGCCGAGTTCACGCCAGACGTCGCCGGGCGCCCAGTCCGCGAACACCGCGATCGCCGTCCGCACCTCGTCCGCGGAACGCGAGGGCTCCGCACCGCGGCGCCGCATCGCGTGGTGGGCGCGCGCAGCGAACGCCAGCAGGCGCACGCGGTCGGTGGGGCGCTCGCTGCGCCCGTCCCAGAGCAGCGGCTCCAGGACCTCCCACGCGAGCTCGGGCTCGCCGAGCGCGAGGTGGAGCTCGCCCTGGTCGCGGATCCAGCCGAACTCGATCTGCCGGTCCACGCGAGCGAGCTCCGCGTGACGCTCCCGGATCTGCGCCACGAACTCCTGCGCGTCATCCAGGGCATCCGACCAGATCAGCGGCTCGAGCTTGAGGTCCTCGAGGCCGAGACGGAACACGAGCGGCGTCTCGTACCTCAGCGCGCGGTCGACGAGCGTCCGCGCGCGATCCCATTCGCCGAGGGCGATGAGCGGCTCGATCGCATTCGTGGCGAGGATCGCGCCGACGTTGCCCTCCTCGCCGCGGCGACGCGCCTCGTCGAGCGCCTCCTGCGCGACCGCGAGCGCGTCGCGGTAGCGGCCGAGCTTGATCAGCGTGTCCGAGCGATTGATCGCGAGCCGGACGCGGGCGTCCCAGTCCTCTCCGGCGTACTCGCGAGCCCGCTCGAAAAGCTCGAGCGAACGCGCCAGGTCCTCCGGCCCGGCGTCGTCCAGGTCGGCCATGGTCGTGGCCGCGATGTTCGCGGCGATCGACGCGGCCTGCAGGCCGTCCTCACCGGCGGCAAGGGCGTCCGCGAGTGCGAGCAGGCCCTGGTCGACGGCGTCGCGCAGGTCGCCCGCGAGCATCCGACGCGCCGCGAGCTCGGAACGCACCCGGGCCCTGACCGCGAGCGCGCGCGGGTCCTCGCGGTCGACGAGGAGTCCGAGCGCCTCGAGATGGACGTCGGCGGCCCCCGGCATCCCCATCAGGCCCATGCCGAGCGCCTTCTGGAACATCAGGTCCGCCCGCTCGACGGGGTCGGACGGATCCGCGAGCGAGATGCGGAGGTCGGCCAGCGCGACCGAGCGCTCCATGTCGCCGGCGCGACGGTGGGCGAGCGACGTGCGGCCGGCCATGTCGGCGCGGTCGACGCCCGCGCGCTGCTCGGGCCGGTCGACGAGATCCCAGAGTTCGAGGCATCGCTCGCCCATCGCGGCCGCGGTCGTGAGCGCATACGCGGCCGATGCCTCCTGCATCGCCGCGACCGCCGCGTCGAAGGCCTCGGGGAACCGGCGAGCGGCCAGCCAGTGCGTGGACACCTCCACGGAGAGGCCCGGCCTGGCCGGTCCGTCCGCGAGGACGCGCGCATAGGTCGCGTGATGGCGCGCGCGCTCGCCGGGCAGCAGCTCCGCCTCGACGACCTCGCGGACCAGCGCGTGGCGGAACGCGTAGCCGGACGCGTCCGCGACGACCAGCCCCACCTCGACCGCCTCGCGCATCGCGGCGTCGAGCTCGGCCGGGTCTCCGCCGTGGACCTGCTCGAGGAGATCATGCTCGGCGCGGGTCCCGCCGACCGCCATGAGGCGGAGGACGTCCCGTGTGGCGGCGGAGGCGCGTTCGTAGCGCGCCGCCAGCAGGTCGCTGAGCCGGCGCGGCAGGGCGCTGTCGGTCCCGGCACCCAGCAGCTCCTCCACGAAGAACGGCACCCCGCCGCTGCGCTCGAAGAGCTCCTCGGCATCCGAGGCGGCGTCGTTCGTGGCGATCATCCGCGACACCTCGTCCCGCGAGAGCCTCGGCAGCTCGAGCTCCGAGACCGAACGGAGGCGCTCGAGTTCGGCGAGGTCCTCTCGGAGGCGGTGGCGCCGCGGCAACTCCGCCGTCCGCGCGGTCATGACGAGCATCACGCGGCCGTCGTGGAGCATCCGCGCCAGGTAGCGCAGCAGCTGCATCGTCGGCGCATCCGCCCAGTGCACGTCCTCGACGACCACGACCACCGGTTCGATCTCCGACACGCGCTCGACCATCCGGGTGAACTCGTCGTGCAGGCGGCCGACCCGCAGGTCGGCCTCCGGCGCGCCGCCGGCGACGTCCTCGGGCAGGAGGGGCGCGAGGGTGTCGAGCGACGCACCCGCCGCAGCCCGCACGGCGTCGGCACCCGCGAGGTCGACGATCGAGCGCATCACCGCGCGGATGGGGATAAAGGGCGCGCCGTCGTCGCCGAGCTCGACGCACTGCCCGCGGGCCACCATGGCGTCGGCGTCGACGCCTCGGAGGAACTCCTCGACCAGGCGCGTCTTGCCGATGCCCGCCTCGCCGCCGACCACGACGACGGACGGGTCGCCGTCGCGCGAGCGCGCGAACGCCTCCCGGAGCGCACCGAGTTCGGTGTCGCGTCCGATCATGGCGCCCGTCGGAACCCCGCTCACGCGTGCCATTCTCGCACCGCACGCCGACGCCGCGCCGTGCCCCGCCCGGGGGTGTTCGCGGGCCCGGGCGGCGTCCGGATGTCTAGAGTGGGACGCATGTCCCACTCCCCGTCGCCCCGGCCGGGCGCGCCCGAACGGCTCGCGCGGATGGTCCGGCTGGAGACGGTCTCCGCCGAGCTCGAGCAGCGCGGCCCGGCCGACTTCGACCGCTTCCGCGACCTCCTCGCCGAGCTGTACCCGCTCGTCCACGCCGAACTGGCGCTCGAGCGGGTCACCGACCTCGGACTGCTGTACCACTGGCGCGGCACCGGTGACGGGGACCCGGTGGTGCTCATGGCGCACTTCGACGTCGTGCCCGCGCACGACGGCGACGGCTGGACCTTCCCGCCCTTCGAGGGCCGCATCCACGACGGCTCGGTGTGGGGCCGCGGCACGCTCGACGACAAGGGCCCGCTCCTCGTGCTGCTCGAGGCGGTCGAGAACCTGCTCGCCGAGGGGTTCGTCCCCGCTCGCGACGTCTACCTCTCGTTCGGCGGCAACGAGGAGTCGTACGGCGATGCGGCGATCGCCGCCGCGCGGGTGCTGGAGGACCGCGGCATCCTCCCGTGGCTCGTGCTCGACGAGGGTGGTGCGGTCGTCGATGCGCCGCTGCCGTTCCTGAAGGTGCCCGCGGCGATGGTCGGCGTCGGCGAGAAGGGCGTGATGACCGTTCGGCTCTCGGCCCGTGGCGAGGGCGGGCACGCATCGGCGCCGCCTCGCCTCACGGCGGCCGGGCGCGTGGCGCGCGCCGTGTCGCGGCTGTCGCCGAACCCGTTCCCGAAGCGGATGCCGCGCTCGATGCGCGCCATGCTCGCCGACTTCGCCCCGCACGCGCGCGGTGGGGCTCGACTGCTGCTGCGCGTGCTCACCGCCTTCCCCTGGCTGACCGCCCGCGTGTTCGCCGGGCTCGGCGGAGAACCCGCCGCGCTCGTGCACACCACGGTCGCGCCGACCATGCTCGACGGCGGCAGCGCCGCCAACGTGCTCCCCGCCCGGGCGTCGGCGACGCTCAACCTGCGGGTCGCCATCGGCGAGGACATCGACTCCGTCGTCCGGCGGCTCCGGCGCGCCATCCGCGACCCCGAGGTGCGGATCGACGTGCTCGAGGGGTACGCCCCCTCCCCCGAGTCGCCGACCGACGGTCCGCAGTTCGCCGCGATCGCCGACGCGGTCGCCGCGTCGTATCCCGAGGCGATCACGGCGCCGTACCTGATGATGGCCGCGACCGACTCGCGTCACTTCCACCGCTACGCGCCCGCCGTGTACCGGTTCGCGCCGCTGGCCATGTCCGCGGCACAGCGCGCGTCGATCCACGGCGTCGACGAGCGGGTGAGCATCGACAGTCTCGAACGCGGCGAACGGTTCCATCGCGCACTCCTCCGGTCGTTGCCGGAATGAGACCGTCCACCGATTAGGGTGAATGCACCCTCGGCTCACCCCGGCCGACCCGATCCCCGAAGGAGCGCGATGTCGCGCGCAGTCAGACTCGGTCCCGTCGCCGCCGTCGTCGGCTTCCTCGCGTTCGTGGAGTTCACGAGCGGGATCATCCAGGGGTACTACACGCCGCTGCTCACCGACATCGCGCGACACCTCGGCGTGCACGACGCCGACGTGAACTGGCTCGAGGGCTCGCAGCTCATGCTGTCGGCGCTCGTCGTGCCGGTGTTCGCGAAGCTCGGCGACATGGTGGGCCACAAGCGGATGCTGGTCTGGTCGACCGCGATCACCGCCGCCGCGTCGACGGCGCTCGCCTTCACCGACGTGTTCTGGGTCTTCCTCGTCGCCTGGGCCCTGCAGGGCTTCTACGTCGTCTGGCTGCCGCTCGAGATCGCCCTCGTGTGGTCGCGCAGCCGCTCCGCCGATCGGCCGGCCGCGATGACCCGCAAGGCCGCGGGCCTGCTCGTGGCGGCGCTCGAGATCGGTGCGATCGTCGGCGCCCTGTCGGCGGGCGCGCTCGCCGAGGTGCTCCCGATCCAGGTGCTGCTGCTCGTCCCCGCGGTCGCCGTGACGGCCTGCTTCTTCGTGATCCTCTTCGGCGTCGACGAGTCGCCGGAGCTCGCGGGCGGCAGCCTCGACACGACGGGGATCGTGCTCATCTCGCTCGCACTGCTCGCGCTCACCGGCGGCCTCAGCTTCCTGCGCCTGAACGGCGTCGCCGACGTGCTGCCGTGGGCGCTCGTGGCGCTCGGCCTGCTGCTGCTCGTGCCCTTCGTCCGGCACGAGCTGCGGCATCCGGACCCGCTCATCGACGTGCGGATGTTCCGGTCGCCCGCGCTCTGGCCGGTGTTCCTCACCGCGGGGCTCTTCGGCGTGAGCGTGCTCGGCGCGCAGGCGCCGCTGTCGACGTTCGCGAGGACCGATGCCGCGGCGGTCGGCTACGGACTGGGCGCGACGAGCTTCCAGACCTCGCTGCTGATCGGGGCCTACGTGCTCTCGCTGGTCGTCGGCGCGATGCTCTTCCCGCTCGCGACCCGGTGGGTGACGCCGCGGGTCGCGCTGATCGGCGCGAGCTCGATGGTCGCCATCGGCTACTTCCTCTTCCTGCCGTTCCACGACGCGTACCCGCAGGTGCTGGCCAACATGGTCATCGCCGGCATCGGGTCGGGCGCCCTCGTCGCAGCGCTGCCCGCGGCCGCGGCCGCCGCCGCACCGCCCCAGCAGACCGGGGTGGCGACGGGCCTCACGAACTCGGTCAAGACCGTCGGCGGGGCGATCGCCTCGTGCGTCTTCGGCATCGCGCTCCTCGGCGCCGCGGGCGAGGCCGCGACGGGGACCGCTGGCACGTTCGCCGGGTACGTCACGGTCTGGGTCGTGTGCGGCGCCACGGCCGCGGTCGCGGCGGTGCTGCTCGCCTTCGTCCCGCGGCTGGCGTTCTCGGACGCGCCGGAGGCGGAGGCCGCGGCGGTGCGCTAGCACGCGCGATCGACCGCGGGCCGTTCGACCCGGCCGTCCGGGCCGGCGGCGGACGAGGCTGGCAGCGTGACCGCGGACCCGTCCGAGATCGAACGCCGGATGCCTCGACGGCGAGCATCCGGTCCTGCCGCGAGACGGCTCGGCTACGCGGTCGCCGTCCTCGTCGGCCTGCTCCTGCTCGTCCTGGTCAACGTCTGGCCCGGATGGCGGGTCGTCCCGTTCCTCACCGATGCGGCCGCCGAGGTGCTGCCCTGGATCAACGCGTCGCTGGCGATCGGCGTCGTGGTCAACGCGATCGACCTGATCCTCGATCGGAGGTGGGTGAAGGCGCTGGGCGACGCGGTGACGACCGGGGTCGGCCTCGCGGCCACGATCCGGATCTGGCAGGTCTTCCCCTTCGACTTCGGCGACACGACGTTCCCGTGGGTCGTCGTGGTGCGTTCGTTGCTCGTCCTCGCGATCGTGGGCTCTGCGATCGGCATCCTCGTCGCCGTGGTCGCGTTCGTCGGCACCCTCGTCCGCGGGCCGGACGTCGCGACCCGGCGCGACGGCGACTGAGCCCGGGAGGCGCCCGGGAGCTCGCGTCGCCCGGCGCGTGTCCGCGGTGCGTGGGACGATCCGGACGAGGGACGATCGGCGGGAGGGCGGGATGCGGGGCGAGGCGACCGTGCTGCACGCCGATCTCGACGCGTTCTACGCCTCGGTGGAGCAGCGCGACGCCCCCGAGTTGCGCGGTCGACCCGTCATCGTCGGCGGGGGCGTCGTGCTCGCGGCGAGCTACGAGGCGAAGGCTCGCGGCGTGCGCACCGCGATGGGCGGACGGCAGGCGCGCGACCTCTGCCCCGACGCCGTCGTCGTCCCGCCGCGGATGGAGGCGTACTCCGCGGCCAGTCGCGCGGTGTTCGAGATCTTCCGCGACACGACGCCGTTCGTCGAGGGCCTCTCCATCGACGAGGCGTTCCTCGAGGTGGGCGGCCTCCGACGCATCGCCGGCACGCCCGAGCAGATCGCGGTGCGACTGCGTGCACGGGTGCGCGCGGAGGTGGGCCTGGCCATCTCGGTCGGGATCGCGCGGACGAAGTTCCTCGCCAAGGTCGCCAGCGCCGTCGGGAAGCCCGACGGACTGCTGCTCGTGGAGCCCGACCGCGAGGCGGACTTCCTCCTCCCGCTGCCCGTGGAGCGGCTGTGGGGCGTCGGCGCCGTCACGGCCGAGAAGCTGCATCGGCTCGGCATCCGCACCGTCGGGCAACTGGCGGAGCTCGAGGCCGCGTCCGCCGAGCAGCTGCTGGGCAGGGCTGCGGGGGCGCACCTGCATGCGCTCGCCCGCCTGCGGGACCCTCGCCCGGTCGACACCACGCGCCGGCGCTCATCCATCGGCTCGCAGCGGGCGCTCGGGGGTCGTCCGCGTTCGGCCGACGAGCTGCACGTGATCCTGACCCAGATCGTCGATCGGCTCGCCGGCCGTCTCAGGGAGAAGCAGCGGGCGTGCCGCACGATCGTCCTCCGGCTCCGGTTCGGCGACTTCACGAGGGCCACGCGATCGCACTCCATCCGCCCGGCGACCGACCGCACCGCCGTGATCCTGGCGGTCGCTCGAGAGCTGCTCCGCGGGGCGGAAGCGGAGATCGCCGAGCGCGGCATCACCCTGATCGGCGTCTCGCTGTCGCAGCTCACGCGCGCCGACCGCCTCCACCCGGAGCTGCCGATCGACTGGGACGACGACGGGCGACTCGACACCGTGCTCGACGCGGTCCGCGACCGCTTCGGTTCGGGGTCCGTCGGCCGGGCCGCCCTGCTCGGACGCGATCCCGGCTGGTCGCCGCCGATGCTGCCCGAGCACGAGTGACGCCCGCTCAGCGGTGCGCCGCGGGCGGAACGATGTCCTGTCGCGGTAGGGCGGACGGGACTTGAACCCGTGACCGATGGATTATGAGTCCACTGCTCTGACCAGCTGAGCTACCGCCCCGCGAGCGACCTCAGTCCGGGACGATGACCGGGATCGACTCGGTGACCGGATCGGTCACGCGCTCACCACGATACAGACTCTCGAACGTGTCGAGCGTGCGCGTGATGTCGTGCGCCTTGATCAGCTTGAGCGACTGCGACTTCATGGCGTTGTAGTCCTCGGTCGACGCTTCGAGCACCTGCCGCAGCTTCGCCGCGAGGTCCTGGGCGCTGCCCGGCTCGAACAGGTAGCCGTTCTCCCCGTCGTGCACGAGGTGCGGCAGCGCCATCGCGTTCGCGGCGACGACCGGCAGCGCCGAGGCCATGGCCTCCATCGTGACGATGCTCTGCAACTCGGCGATCGAGGGCATCGCGAGCACCGAGGCGCGATGGTAGGCCTCGCGCAGTTCCTCGTCGGTGACGTAGCCGGTGAACGTGACGCGGTCGGCGATGCCCAGGTCGACGGCGAGGTGCTCGAGGTTGCGCTTCTGGTCGCCGCCGCCGACGATGTCGACCTTGACGTCGAGTTCGTCGGGCAGGAGCGCCACGGCCTTCAGGAGCACGTCGATGTGCTTCTCGCCGGTGACGCGTCCGACGAAGACGATGCGGTTCTCGGTGCGCGGTTCCCAGTTCGGCGAGTACTTGTGGGCGTCGATGCCGCACGAGATCGCGTGCACGCCGCGCAGGCCCGTGTACTTCTCGAGGAAGTCCGCTGCCCGACGAGTCGGGGTGGTGACCGACTCCGCCCGCCCGAACGTGCGTCGCGCCGCCTTCCAGGCGAGGCCGACGGCCCAGTCCTGCCAGGCCTTCGGGATGAGTGAGAACTCGAGCATGTTCTCGGGCATGAAGTGGTTGGTGCCGACGATGCGGATGCCGCGCTTCGCGGCCTCGATCGAGAGCCCGCGGCCGACGACGATGTGCGACTGGAAGTGCACGACGTCGGGCCTGACCTGGTCGAGTACGCGAGCGCTGTTCTGCTTGATCCGCCACGGCAGTGCGAACCGCAGCCAGTCGTGCGGGTACCACCGCCAGCTGAGGAGGCGGTGCGCAGTGAGCTCCTGGCCCTCGTGCACCTCCTTCCACGTGCCGTGCTTCCGGCTCGCGGCCGGCGCCATCACGTGCACGTCGTGGCCGCGCTCCACCATGCCCGCCGCGAGGCGCTCGGCGAAGCGGGCGGCGCCGTTGACGTCGGGCGCGAAGGTGTCGGCGCCGATCAGGATCCGGAGCGGGCGTTCCGGGCCCGTTTCGGCGGGCGCGCTCGATGAGTCGGACACGTGGTGCTGTACCTCGCAGTTCGTGGACACGGGGTGGGCCTCGGCGCGACGGCGGGGTGCGAACGGGCCGCGCGGGCTGGATTGAACCGACCATAGTCTACGAGAACGTCTCCCGCAGCAGCGATTCCACGTGCCGTGGACCGTGCGGATGAGCACGAGGATGCGCCTCCGAACCGCTTCCGACGGCCGCTCACAGGCGGGTCTGCGGGTGGTTCCTCGCGAGCAGGAAGACGCCCCAGATCGCCACCGCGCCGGTCACGACGAAGGTGCCGATCGCCCACGGCGGCGCCTGCGACGCCTCGTCGAGCACGACGATGCCGATCAGCACGGCGACCATGGGGTCGACCACCGTGAGGCCCGCGATCACGAGGTCGGGCGGGCCGCTCGCGTAGGCGTTCTGCACGAAGTACGCGCCGAGCGCCGTCGCGGACAGCAGCGCGATCACGCACAGCACGGTGAGCCAGTCGAACTCGCCCTGGTCGACCCGGGAGAGCACGACCTTCGCGAGCGTGGCCACGAAGCCGTACAGCACGCCGGCCATGAGCACGTAGAAGACGGCCCGGATCCGTCGCCGGAAGAGCGCGAACGTGACGCCCGCCGCGGCGAGCACGACCGCAAGGATGATCAGGATCGTGATGAGCTGCCGCGCCTGCACGGGCTTGTCGACCGCGGTGAACGCCGCGACGCCGACGAACACGAAGACGCCGCCCACGCACATGACGATCGCCGTGATCGACTTGCGGTTCAGGCTCACGTGGTTCAGCCGCGAGTTGAGGACCGACGTGATCACGAGGGCGAGCGCCCCGAGCGGCTGCACCACGATGAGCGGGGCGAAGTAGAGGCTCGAGAGCTGGAACGCGATCGCGAGCCCCAGCATGAGCGTGCCGAGCACCCACGACGGCCGCGCGAGCAGCAACGCGAGCTGGCGGCCGTTCAGGCCCTTCCCGAGCGTGTCGGCGGTGTTCGCCTCGACCTTGACCACGCCGCGATGCTGGAACTGGGCGCCGAGGGACAGGAAGACCGCTCCGACGAGCGCGAGCGGGATGCCGATGAACTGCGTCGGATCGAGTGGAATCAGCTCGGTGAGCTCGCTGAGGTCCGGATCCACTCCTCGACCCTACCCGTCCGCCCGTCGATATCCTTGGCGAATGGCCGTGCTCCCGATCCGAATCACGGGCGACCCCGTGCTCCATGCGCCGGCGTCGCCGGTCGAGACCATCGACGACGAGATCCGAACCCTCGTGCGGGACCTCTTCGAGACCATGGATGCCGCTCCGGGCGTCGGGCTCGCCGCCCCGCAGGTCGGCGTCCCCCTGCGCCTGTTCACCTACGGGTGGACCGATGAGGAGGATCGGGACTGGCGCGGGGTCGCGATCAATCCGGAGCTGTGGATCTCGCCGCCCGACCCCGGCATGCCCGATGACGAGGAGGAGTCCGAGGGATGCCTCTCGTTCCCGGGCGAGCGCTTCGCGCTGCGTCGGGCGGAACGGGCCATCCTGCGCGCGACCGACCTCGACGGCGAACGCTACGAGATCGTGGCCGACGGATGGCTCGCCCGCATCTTCCAGCACGAGTTCGACCACCTCGACGGCGTGCTCTACATGGACCGCCTCGACGACCACGACCAGCGCATCGTGCAGAAGATCACGCGCAAGCGCGGCTGGGGCACACCGGGGTCGAGCTGGACGCCGGGCGTGGACGACCTGGAGGGTTGAGCGACGGCGTGCGCGCCGATCAGGTGGCGAGGCGGATGCCGGCGGCGACCGCGGCGGCCACCCCGACGACCACGATGAACGGCGTCCGCACCGCGTAGAGCGCGGCCGCGACCACGAGCGCCGGCACGCGCGCGTCGATCACGAGCGACGAGCCGTCGGCGAGGGTCTGCACCGCGATGAGTGCGGCGAGCAGCGCGACGGTCAGGAGGTCGGCGATGCGGGCGGGGCGCTCGCGTTCGAGGAACCCGGCGGGCACCAGGTGGCCGGCGAGCTTCAGCGCGAGCGTCGCCGCGGTCGCGAGCAGGATCACGTGCCAGGCCGTCACCGCGCGACCTCCCGCCGCCGGAAGAGGTCGAACCAGCCCACCACGACCGCGACCGCCGCGGCCACGAGGACCGGCACGCCGGGCGTGAGCGCGGGCGTCAGGGCGCTCGCCACGACGGCGGCGACCACCGCCGTGGCGCCCGCCTGCACGCGCTTCAACCGCGGCCAGAGCAGGCCGAGGAACGCGGCCGCCGCCGCCGCGTCCAGGCCGTAGGCGCGGGTGTCGCCGAGGGCGTCGCCGATGAGTGCACCGGCGAGCGTGGTCGCGTTCCAGCCGACAATGATCGCGATGCCCGTGACCCAGAAGCCGATCCGCGCCGCGCGCTCGTTCGTCTGGGCGAGCGCGACGGCCGTCGACTCGTCGATCGTGAGCCACGCGGCGGCCGCCCGGCGCAGGACGCCGTGGTCGCCGACCACCGGTCGCATGCGCATCCCGTAGACGACGTTGCGGACCCCGAGCAGGGCGGCCGCGGCGATCGCCGATCCGCCCGCCGCGACGCCGCCGGCCCCGAGCACGCCGACGAGCGCGAACTGTGATCCCCCCGTGAACATCACGAGGCTGAGGAAGCACGTCTGCCAGACGTCCAGGCCGGACGCGACGGCGAGGGCGCCGAACGAGATGCCGTAGGCAGCGGTGGCGAGGCCGACCGCGATCCCGTCGCGCCGGGCGCCTCGCACCGCGGCGTCGACGTCGGGCGGGCTCACTCCCCCAGTTGACCGGGTGCGCCCGCGGATCCGCAAATCGCTGCCGAGGGAACGGTGCGCCGCCCGCCCGGGACCTCCGCGCCGGGAACGACGAAGGCCCGGTCGACGACCGGGCCTCTTCGTGGCTCCCCCACTTGGACTCGAACCAAGAACCTATCGGTTAACAGCCGATTGCTCTGCCAATTGAGCTATGGAGGATCGCGCGCTGGGCGCAGAGATACTCTAGCAAAACGAGCGCCGGACACCCAATCGAGGGGACCTCGCTTCTCAGTACCCCGCGGCCGGGTCGATGCGCCCCTCGAAGGGCGCCGCACCGAGGAAGGCCGCGGTGTTCTCGGCGATGCGTCGCGCGAAGAGCGGAGCCGTCATCTCGTCCGTGTCGGCGACGTGGGGCGTCACCAGGCAGTTCGGCGCCGACCACAGCGGATGCCGCGGCGGGAGCGGCTCCGGGTCGGTCACGTCGAGTCCGGCGCCGCCGAGGCGCCCTGCCTCGAGCGCCGCGCCGAGCGCATCCGTGTCGACCAGGCCGCCGCGCGCGACGTTGACGAGGACCGCGCCCTCGCCGAGCGCGTCGAGGGCATCCGCGTCGATGATCCCACGCGTCTCGTCCGTCAGCGCAGCGACGACGAACAGCACGTCGGCGCCCTGCAGGGCGTCGATGAGGCGATCCGTCGTCAGCGTGCGCGCGGCCCCGGGCACCGGCGCGTTCGCGCGGCGCACGACCGTCGCCTCCACCTCGAACGGCGCGAGCAGGCGGAGCAGTTCGACGGCGATGCCCCCGGCGCCCAGGATCACGACACGGCTCCCGTACAGGCTCCGTCCGCGCTCGTCGGCCACCCAGCGGTCGGCGCGGGCCCGACGCGGGAACTCGCGCAGCGCCGCGAGCGCGAGCGCGAGGGCGTGCTCGGCGACGGGCTGCGCGTAGGCGCCCTTGCCGCTCGTCCAGACCCGCCCGTCGCCGCGGTGCCGGGCGAGCAGACCGGCGAACGCATCCACGCCGGCCCACGGCAGCTGCACCCAGCCGAGGCGCGGGTGCGCTGCCAGGACGTCCTCGAGCTCGGCCTCGCCGTCGGCACTCGTCCAGACGAGCCCGCGCGTCGCCGGACCGAGCGGACCGACCGTTCCGCCCGCCGTGCGAACGGCGTCGACGAACGCCGGGTCGGAGTCCGGGAGGATGGCGATCGGACCCGGTTCGACCGGCGGCGCATCGGTCCGGGCGCCCGTCGCCGCGCCGGTCACGGGGCGGTGACGTGCCGTGGCGCGTTCCGCCCCGGTCACGAGCGACGGTCCGGCGCGATGTCCTCGGTCACGGCATGGCCGTCGTCGACCGCGCCGGCGAGCGCCTTCACGTAGGGATGCGAGGGATCGCGGAACACCTCGTCGAACGTGCCGAGCGCGACGAGGCGGCCCTTGTCGAGGACGGCGAGCCGATCGGCGATGCGCCGCAGCACCGGCAGGTCGTGCGAGATCACGATGGCCGAGAACGTGTGGCCGTCGCGGAGCTCGGTCAGCAGGTGCGCGATCGCGTCGCGCACCGTGAGGTCGATCGCCGCGGTCGGCTGGTCGGCGATCAGCACCGTCGGGCCGAGGACGAGCGCCCGGGCCAGGGCCACGCGCTGCCGCTGGCCACCGCTCAACTCGTAGGGGAACTTCTCGAGGAGGCCGAGCGGCAGCCGCACGGAGTCGAGCATCGTGGCCACGCGCGTCGCGAGCGCCTGGCGGTTGTACCGCGGGTCGCGCTCGAGCACGGGCGCGCCGACGATCTCGGCGACGCTGCGGTCGGCGGGCAGCCGCTCCGCGGCATCCTGCGCGAGGTACCCGACGTGGAAGCGCAACTCGTTGAGGTGCCGGCGCGAGATGCGACGCAGCGGCCGGCCGAGCACGCTCGCGTCGCCCCCGGTCACGACCGGACGCACCTCGCCGCCGGCCGGCGACGGCTCGAACGCGACCCCGGAGAGCACGCGGGCGAGTGTGCTCGCACCGCTCCCGGCCGAGCCGATGACGCCGAGCACCTCGCCGGGGGCGAGCCGGAAGTCGACCCCGCGCAGCGCCACGTGCGCCGCACTCGGTCCGCGCGCCGGGTACTCGACCGAGAGGTCGCTCACGACCACCGGATAGCCGTGGGCGGCGCTGCGGCTCACGACGCCTCCCGGAGGCGACGCAGCTGCTCGCGCCGCTCCGCCTGCGCGACCGGGTCCGGCACCGGGAGGGAGGCGAGCAGTCGCTGGGTGTACGGGTCCTGCGGAGCGCCGAGCACCTCGGCGCCCGTGCCCTCCTCGACGAGCCGCCCGCGGTAGAGCACCGCGATGCGGTCGGCCAGCAGGTCGACCACGGCGAGATCGTGGCTGATGAAGAGCGATGCGAAGCCGAACTCGCGCTGCAGCTCCGCGAACAGCTCGAGCACGCGCGCCTGCACCGACACGTCGAGCGCCGACGTCGGCTCGTCGGCGATGAGCAGCTCGGGCTCGAGCGCGATCGCCCGGGCGAGGCTGGCGCGCTGACGCTGGCCGCCGGAGAGCTCGTGCGGGTATCGGTCGCCGTAGGCGGCGGGCAGCTGCACGGCCTCGAGCAGCTCGTTCACGCGCGGTCGCGCATCGCGCGCGTCCACCGCGCGATCGTGGATGACGAGCGGTTCGGCCACGCACTCCGCGATCGTCAGCAGCGGGTTGAAGCTCGACGCGGGGTCCTGGAACACGAAGCCGATCCGGCTGCGCGACGGTCGGAAGCGCCGTTCCCGGATGCCGAGCATCTCGTGGCCGAGCACGCGCAGCGAGCCGCCCGTGACCTTCGTGAGGCCGGCGATCGCCCGGCCGATCGTGGTCTTGCCCGAGCCGGACTCGCCCACGAGGCCGAGCACCTCCCCCGGCCTGATCACGAGGTCCACGCCGTCGACCGCCCGGAACCCCGCGCGGCCGAGCCGCCCCGGGTACTCGATCTCGAGGCCGCGCGCCTCGACGACGGGCTCGTGCTCGAGCCAGTCGGCGGGACGGGCCGCGGCACGCTCCTCGGCGCGCGCGGCGCCGTGCCCGACGTAGGGCACGGCGGCGAGCAGCGCCTTGGTGTAGTCGGCCTGCGGCTCGGCGAAGAGCGTGCGCGCGTCGGCCTCCTCGACGACCTTGCCCTGGTACATCACCGCGACCCGGTCGGCAAGGTCGGCGACCACGCCCATGTTGTGCGTGATGAGCACGATCGCGGTGCCGAACTCGTCCCGGACCCGTCGCAGCAGGTCGAGGATCTCGGCCTGCACGGTGACGTCGAGCGCGGTCGTCGGCTCGTCGGCGACGATCAGCCCGGGCTCGAGCACGAGCGCCATCGCGATGACGATGCGCTGCTTCTGGCCGCCGGAGAACTGGTGCGGGTAGTGGTCGACCCGAGCCTCCGGATCGGGGATGCCGACCCGGCCGAGGATCTCGATCGCGCGCGTGCGCGCCTCGGCCTTCGTGACCTTGCCATGGGCCCGGAGGCCCTCCATGATCTGCCAGCCGACCGTGTAGACCGGGTTCAGCGCGGTCGACGGCTCCTGGAAGACCATGGCCACGTCGGTGCCGCGGATCGCGCGGAGGTCGGCGCCGCTCAGCGACATGACGTCCTGCTCGTCCGTTCCGGCACGGTTCGAGAGCACCACCGCGCCGCTGGTCGTGGCCGTCTCCGGCAGGAGTCCGAGGATCGTCTTCGCGGTGACGGTCTTGCCCGAGCCGGACTCGCCGACGATGGCGAGCACCTCGCCGCGCTCGACCGACAGGCTCACGTCGTCCACGGCCTTCACCGCGCCGGCATCCGTCGAGAACGAGACGCCGAGTCCCTTGATGTCGACCACCGTGCTCATCGCTTGACCTCGATTCCGTGCTCGTCGAACGTCTCGCCGTCCTCGAGGCCGTCCAGCCCGCCCGGGCCGGCGACCAGCGTGCCGCCGGGCACGACCGAGGTCTCGGCGACCTCGCCCGCCGCCTGCGCGACGCGGCGGCGTCCGCGCAGGCGCGGGTCGGCGAGGTCGTTCAGGCTCTCGCCCACCAGCGTGATGCCGAGCACCGTGATCACGATCGCGAGGCCCGGGAACAGGGCCGTCCACCAGATGCCGCTCGTCACGTCGGAGAGCGCCTTGTTCAGGTCGTAGCCCCACTCGGCCGCCGCGGTCGGCTCGATGCCGAAGCCGAGGAAGCCGAGGCCTGCGAGCGTCAGGATCGCCTCGGACGAGTTGAGCGTGAAGATCAGCGGCAGCGTGCGCGTGGCGTTGCGCAGGATGTGCCGGAAGATGATCCGCGGGTTCGAGGCCCCGAGCACCTTGGCCGACTCCACGAACGCCTCGGCTTTCATCCGCACCGTCTCGGCGCGGATGACGCGGAAGTACTGCGGGATGTAGACCACGGTGATCGAGATCGCCGCCGCGAAGATGCCGCCCCAGAGGCTGGACTGTCCGCCGGAGATCACGATCGACATCACGATCGCCAGCAGCAGCGAGGGGAAGGCGTAGATCGCGTCGCTCACGACGACGAGCACCCGATCGAGCCACCCGCCGAGGTAGCCGGAGACGAGCCCCAGGAAGACGCCCGCGAAGATCGAGAGGGCCACAGCGACGATGATGACCAGCAGCGCGGTCTGCGTGCCCCAGATCACCCGCGAGAGCACGTCGTAGCCGCCCACGGTGGTGCCGAGCAGGTGCTCGGCGGAGGGCGGCTGCTGGGCGCCGAACGGTCCATCGGGACCGCGCAGCTGGTTGAAGCCGTACGGGGCCAGCACGGGCGCGAGCAGCGCGGTGAGGATGAAGACGCCCGTGATCACGAGGCCGGTGACCAGCATGCCGCGCTGGAGTCCGACGCTCTGCCGGAGCTGGTGGACGACGGGGATGCGGTCGCGCCAGCGGTGGCCTGCGGGGGCGGAAGCGGTGGCGGTCATGTCAGTACCTCACCCTCGGGTCGATGAGCGCCGCGATGACGTCGACGATGAAGTTGGTCAGGGCCACGATCACGGCCAGCAGGGCCACGATGCCCTGCACGGCGACGAAGTCGCGGGCCTGGAGGTACTCGGCGAGCTGGAAGCCGAGCCCCTTCCATTCGAACGTCGTCTCGGTGAGGACCGCGCCACCGAGCAGCAGCGCGATCTGCAGCCCGATGACGGTGATGATCGGGATGAGGGCCGGGCGGTACGCGTGGCGTCGCACGAGCCGGTACTCGCTGACGCCGCGGGAACGGGCGGCGTCGACGTAGTCGGTGGCCAGCGTCCCGATGACGTTCGTGCGCACGAGTCGCAGGAAGACGCCGGCCGTGAGCAGGCCCAGTGCGATCGACGGCAGCACCGCGTGCGCGAGCACGTCGCCGAGCACCTCGGGATCGCCGGTCCGGATGGCGTCGATCGTGTAGAGGCCGCTCGAGCCGGGAAGGAGCTGCATGCGCAGCTCGGCGGAGGTCGAGGCCCGGCCCGCGACGGGGAGCCAGCCGAGCCAGACCGAGAACACTAGCTTCAGCAGCATGCCGGCGAAGAACACCGGCGTGGCGTAGCAGAGGATGGCGAACACCCGCAGCGAGGCGTCCTGGCCGCGGTCGCGGAAGTAGGCCGCGACCATGCCGAGCGGGATTCCCACGATGAACGCCACGATGAGCGAGTAGAAGACGAGCTCGAGCGTCGCCGCGCCGTAGTTCAGCAGCACCTCGACGACGGGACGGTTGTCGCTGATCGTGGTGCCGAAGTCGCCGGTGAGCAGCTGGCCCAGGTACTCGAAGTACTGCACGATGAGCGGTCGGTCGTACCCGGCCGCGCTGATGCGCTCCTGCAGCTGCGCGGCCGTCAGCCGGTCGCCCAGCGCCGCCGTGATGGGATCCCCGGTCGCCCGCATCGCGACGAAGACGAGCGTCACGAGGATGAAGACGGTCGGGATGATCAGCAGTGCCCGGACGACGAGGTAGCGACCGAGCCCACCCCCCGAGGATCGTGTGGTACGCCGAGCGGGCGCGGTGCCGCCGGAAGTCGGCGGCGCGGTCACCGTTGAAGCCATGTTCGCCATTCTGGACTCGAAGGCGGGCGGCCCGCTCCCATGAGAGCGGACCGCCCGTTCCTGTTCGTGTAGGAGACTCTAGCGTCTCGTCCGCGTCAGCCCTTCGAGAGGGCGCCGTAGCGGAACTTGAACGACGCGTCGAGCGTGTCCTCCGCGCCGGACACGTCGGCACCGACGACCGCGACCTGCGCACCCTGGAGGTACGGCACGGTCGACAGGTCGCCCGCGACCGTCTCCTGGATCTGCTCGATCAGCGCGCTGCGCTCGTCGGCGTCCACGGTGACCGACTGCTCGAGGATGAGGTCGTCGACCTCGGGGTTCGAGTAGTGGTTGCCGAGGAAGTTGACGTCGGTCAGGAAGAACGGGCTCAGGTAGTTGTCGGCGTCGGAGTAGTCCGGGAACCAGCCGAGCTGGTACGCGGGGTAGACGTCGGCCGTGCGGTCCTTCGAGTACTGCACCCACTCGGTGGTCTGCAGGTTCACGGTGAAGAGCCCGGATGCCTCGAGCTGGTCCTTGATCAGCGCGTACTCGTCGCCCGAGGACGGACCGTAGTGGTCGTTCGAGTACTGCAGGTTCAGCTCGACCGGGGTCTCGACCCCGGCGTCCTCGAGGGCCTTGGTCGCCTTGTCGGCGTCGGGGCCGCCCGCGCCGTCGCCGTACATGTCCTTGAGCGGCTCGACGGCGCCCGTGAGGCCGTCCGGCACGTACGAGTAGAGCGCGGTGTACGTGCCCTTGTAGACCTGGTTCGCGATCTCCTCGCGGTCCAGCAGGTCGGCCACGGCCTGGCGGACGGCGAGGGCCTTCTCCTCATCGGCTTCCGGCGTCTCGGCACCGTACGGCTGGGTGTTGAAGTTGAACACGATGTAGCGGATCTCGCCGCCGGGGCCCTCGACGACCTGGACGTCGTCGTTGCCGCGGAGGTCGTCGATGTCGGTGGCCGACAGGCTGCGCCACGCGACGTCGATGTTGCCCTCCTGCACGTCGAGCTTCATGTTCGACGCGTCGGCGTAGTACTTCACGTTGACCGTGTCGTTGTTCGGCGCACCGAGCAGGCCCTGGTAGTCGGGGTTGGGCGCGTAGGCCACGAGGTTGTTGAAGTCGTAGCTCGTGATCACGTACTGGCCGGCGAAGGCCTCGCCCTCGACGATCTCGTCGTCCGAGGTCAGCTCGTCGGCCGAGAAGACGTCCTCGTCGACGATCGGACCCGCCGGGCTGGCGAGGATCTGCGGGAAGATCTGGTCGTTCTCGCTCTTCAGGGTGAAGACGACGGTGGTCTCGTCCGGCGCGTCGACCGAGTCGAGGTTGTACAGCAGCGCCGACGGGCCGTTCTCGTCCGCGATCGCCAGCTGGCGGTCGAAGGTGAACTTGACGTCCGAGCTGGTGAGGTCGTTGCCGTTGGCGAACTTCAGGCCCGACTTCAGCGTGACCGTGTACTCCGTCGGCGAGGTGAACTCGGCCGACTCGGCGATGTCCGGCTCGACGTCGGAGGTGCCGTACGGCGAGTTCATCAGGAACGGGAACACCTGGTTCATGACGGCGAACGAGCCGTTGTCGTACGAGCCGGCGGGGTCGAGCGTGGTGACCTTGTCGGTCGTTCCGATCGTGAGCGTGCCGCCGGCGGCCGACTCCTCGTCGGCGCCGCCTGCCGAGCAACCGGCCAGCGCGAGAGCGGCGGCCGAGAAGCCCGCCGCGAGCGCGAGGCCGCGCCGTCGGTTCGTGGATGCGGATGCCATATCCGTCTACCTCTTCCTCTGGGGTGGGAGCGCACGCGCCGATGAGGGCGCGAGAATCGCGTATCTCCCAGAGCTAGCACACGCGCCCGAGTGTCGTCGCGGATGTGCCCGCCCCGACGGGCCGAATGTGACCGATCTGCAACCTTGGCGGCGGGTCGGAGCACACAGGATGAGCAGTCCTCGCATCCGGGCGCTTTCGATCCGACCGAGCGCGCCGGCCGTGCGCCGTCCGGGGCCCCGCCGACCGGACGGGGTGCCGGGCCCCCTCAGTCGCCGCGCAGCGCGCGGCGTTCCCGCTCGATCTCGACGAGCGCGCGCTGGATCATCGCGTACGTCGAGGTGTCGGTCGCATCCGTCCGCTGGAGGCGCCCCAGCAGCTCCTGCTTCTGGCGGAGCAGCTCGCGGTCCACGAGCGAGGCCACCACGCCCCGCGCCCATCCCTCGAGTTCCGCGTCGCTGCGCTGCGGCACCGGCAGCACGGCGAGCTGCTGCACGACGGCGCCGAAGGGCGACGGCACCTCGGCGATCACCCGGTCGATGGTGATCGCGGGCGCGGTCACCGTCGGGGCCGTCCCGCTCGGCCCACCGGCGGCGGCCGCGGCGAGCACCGACGCGACCCCGTCCCGGACCACCGCGAGCGTTCCGTTGCCGAAGCGGCAGTCGACGCCGTGGTGCAGCAGGTCGTCGCCGACGAGCTCCGGGTACTGCAGCATAGCCTGGAGGGCATCGCGCTCGAGGCGCGTGGCCGGGTCGTTCGGCAGCTGGGAGATGGAGAAGGGGCGTTCGGATGCCCCGGTCTCCGCGCCGGCGTCGGGCGGCGACCCCGCCCCCGCGTCGGGGCTCGTGCCCGCGCTCCCGTGACGTCCGCCGTCACCGCGCGGCGCACCCGGCCGATCACCCTCCGACCGGGCTCCGGATCCCCCCGCCGGGCGCTCGTCGCGGCCCCCGCGATCGTCGCGCGCCCGCGCGGCGGCGCCGCGCACCGCCCGGCCCACCTCGTCGAGCTCCATCCCGAGCATGCGCGCGAGCTCACGCGTGTAGCCGGGTCGGAGCGCGGGGTCGCGGATCTCGGCCACGACCGGCGCGGCGGCCCGCAGCGCGGCGACCCGACCCTCGACGGTCTCGAGGTCGAATCGCGCCAGCGTGTGGCGGATGACGAACTCGAACATGGGCGTGCGCGTCTCGACGAGGGTGCGCACCGCGGCGTCCCCGCGGGCGAGTCGGAGGTCGCACGGGTCGAGCCCGTCGGGTGCGACGGCGACGAAGGTCTGCGCCGCGAAGCGCCGCTCCTCGGCGAACGCGCGCATCGCGGCCTTCTGGCCGGCGGCGTCGCCGTCGAAGGTGAACACGACCTCGCCGTCGGCCGAGTCGTCGCCGAGCACGCGGCGCAGCACCTTGATGTGGTCGACGCCGAAGGCGGTGCCGCAGGTCGCGATCGCCGTCGTCACCCCCGCGAGGTGGCAGGCCATGACATCGGTGTAGCCCTCGACCACGACGACGCGGTGCGACTTCGAGATCTCCCGCTTGGCGAGATCGAGCCCGTAGAGCACCTGGGCCTTGTGGTAGATCGCGGTCTCCGGGGTGTTCAGGTACTTCGGCCCCTGGTCGTCGTCGAGGAGCTTGCGCGCCCCGAAGCCGACGGTCTGCCCGGTCACGTCCCGGATCGGCCAGATCAGGCGCCCGCGGAACCGGTCGTACACGCCGCGGTCGCCCTGCGACACGAGGCCCGAGGCGGAGAGCTCCTCGGTTGTGAAGCCCTTCCCTCGCAGGTGGCGGGTCAGCGCCTCCCAGCTCTTCGGGGCGAAGCCGACGCCGAACCGGCGCGCCGCCTCGGCGTCGAAGCCGCGCTCGCCGAGGAACCGACGGCCGACCTCCGCGTCCGGCGTGGTCAACTGCTCGATGAACCACTCCTCGGCGGCGCGGTTCGCCGCGAGCAGCCGCGCACGGTTGCCCGGCCCCTCGTGCTGCCCGCCGTCCTCGTAGTGCAGGTCGTATCCGATCCGCCCCGCGAGGCGCTCCACGGCCTCGGCGAAGGTCACGTGGTCCATGCGCTGCAGGAAGGTGTAGACATCCCCCGACTCGCCGCAGCCGAAGCAGTGGTAGTAGCCGAGCTGCGGCCGCACGTGGAAGCTCGGGCTGCGCTCGTCGTGGAACGGGCACAGGCCCTTCATCGACCCGACGCCGGCCGACTTCAGCGCGACGTGCTCGCCGACGATGTCGGCGATGTTCGTGCGGGCCTTGACCTCGTCGACATCGCTCTGTCGAATGCGGCCCGCCATGCCAGCAATCCTATTGCGCGGACGACGCGTCGCGGGCCCGCACGGCCGTCATCGCTGGACGAGCCGCTCGTACCACGAGAGCGCCGACTGGTCGGTGAGGCTCGCGACCTGGTCCACCACGACGCGCTTGCGCGCCGCGTCGTCGGCGGCCGCCCGCCAGTCCTCGGCGAACGCGGCGTCGAGATGCGCGTCGCCGCTCCCGAGCAGTACGTCGGCGAGCGAGGTGAGCACCTGCCGCTGCTGCAAGTAGATCGGCTGGCGCGTGTTGCGGGACATCACGAACGCGGCGACGATCCCCTTCAGGACGGCGATCTCGGCCTGGATGTCGCGCGGCACGACGACGTCGGCGTCGAACCGGATGAGGCTCGCGACCGGGTGGTGGTCGCGGGTGGCCTCGGTCGCCGCGTGCGCGAAGCGGCCGATGAGCTGGCTCGTGAGGTTCTTCAGGGCGGCCTGGTCGCGACGGCTCCCCGTCCACTCGGAGATCCACACGTCGAGCGAGTCGAGGCGGTCGAACGCCGCGATCAGCTCGTCATGGTCGAACGCGCCGCCGATCCACTCGAACATCGCGTCGACGAGCTCGTCGTGATCGACCCGGCTGCCGAGCGCCGCGACGTCGAGGTAGCCGCCGACGATCGCGTCCTCGAAGTCGTGGACCGAGTAGGCGATGTCGTCCGAGAGGTCCATGACCTGCGCCTCGATGCAGAGCCGCCGCTCGGGGGCGCCCCGGCGCATCCACTCGAACACGTCGACGTCGTCGGCGTAGAACCCGAACTTGGTGCGGCCGCTGGGGTCGCCGATGCCCGAGGCCTCCGGCCACGGGTACTTGCAGCTGGCATCGAGGCTCGCGCGCGTGAGGTTCAGCCCGAGCGGCCGGCCGTCGGAGGAGAAGACCTTCGGCTCGAGCCGGGTGAGGATGCGCAGCGTCTGCGCGTTCCCCTCGAAGCCGCCGATGTCGGCGGCCCACGCGTTCATGGCCTTCTCGCCGTTGTGGCCGAACGGCGGATGCCCCAGGTCGTGCGCGAGGCAGGCGGTGTCGACCACGTCGGGGTCGAGCCCGATGCTCGTCGCGAGCTCGCGGCCCACCTGCGCCACCTCGAGGGAGTGCGTGAGCCGGTTGCGCGCGAAGTCGAGCCCCGAGGTGGGGCTCAGCACCTGCGTCTTCGCGGCGAGCCGGCGCAGCGCGCTCGAGTGCAGGAGCCGCGCGCGGTCGCGCGCGAAGTCGCTGCGTCGCCGGTTCTCGTGCTGCTCGGGCAGGAATCGCTCGGCGTCGGCGTCGTCGTAGCCGCCGAAGAGTCGGTCGCGCACCCGGGTCAGCCGCCGCTCGTGTCGAGTTCGGCGCCGACGAGCGTCGCCCGGTCGTGGCCTGCCAGATCCTGCGAGGCGAGCCAGCCGTCGGGCAGTGCGGGGTTCTTGGGCGTGCCGGCGCGGCCGCGCGGCCCCTCGGCCCCCTCGCCGGGGTAGGGCGTCGACCAGTCGAGCGTGCCGAGGAGGTCGTCGAGCTGCGCCAGGGACTCCACCGTGGCCAGGCGCGCCCGCAGGTCGCCGCCGACCGGGTAGCCCTTGAAGTACCAGGCGACGTGCTTGCGGATGTCGCGGCAGCCGCGCTCCTCGCTGTCGAAGAACTCGGCCAGCAGCTCGGCGTGGCGGCGGAACGTGCGCGCGACCTCGCCGAGCGTCGGCTCGGCCTTGACGTGCTCACCGCGGAATGCCGCGGCGAGGTCGCCGAAGAGCCAGGGCCGGCCGAGGCATCCGCGCCCCACGACGACCCCGTCGCAGCCGGTCTCCTCGACCATCCGCAGCGCGTCGTCGGCCGACCAGATGTCGCCGTTGCCGAGCACCGGTACGCCGGTCACGGTCTCCTTCAGCTTCGCGATGGAGGGCCAGTCGGCCTGTCCCGAGTAGAACTCGGCCGCGGTGCGGGCGTGCAGCGCGATCGACGCGACGCCCGCGCCCTCGGCGATGCGGCCGGCCTCGAGGTAGGTCAGGTGGTCGGCATCGATGCCCTTGCGCATCTTGACCGTGAGGGGCACGTCGCCGGCGGCCTTCACGGCGCCCTCGACGATGTCGCGGAACAGGCCCGACTTCCAGGGCAGCGCCGCTCCCCCGCCCTTGCGGGTGACCTTGGGCACCGGGCAGCCGAAGTTCAGGTCGATGTGGTCGGCACGATCCTCGGCCACGAGCATCGTCACCGCCTCGGAGACGGTCTTCGGGTCGACGCCGTACAGCTGGATGGAGCGTGGCGTCTCGGACTCATGGTGCGTGATGAGCCGCATCGACTCGGGCGTGCGCTCGACGAGCGCGCGGCTCGTGATCATCTCGGAGACGTAGAGGCCGGCGCCGAACTCGCGGCAGAGCCGGCGGAACGCCGTGTTCGTGATGCCCGCCATGGGCGCGAGCACGACCGGCACCTCGAGGTCGAGGCCGCCGATCGAGAGCGGGCGGGCAGGGGTGGTGGTCGTAGGCATCGCCTTCGATTCTCCCAGATCCGGCGCCGGATCCGGCCGGGCGCGCGAGCCGGACGCGTAGGATGCGGGCAGGCCGACTTCGGGGAGGACCTTCATGGCGCGGTTCGACGGACTCGTCGGCGTCGAGCGGGTGCGGGCCGACGCCGAGGAGCACGGGCTCGAGATCGAGGTGATCGTGCGGCCGGCCGCGAACAGCCTCGAGGAGGCGGCCGAGCTGCTGCGGATCACGCCCGGCGACATCGTGAAGTCGCTGGTGGTCAAGCGCAGCGACGACACGTACGTGTTCGCGCTGGTGCCCGGCGGCCGGAAGATCAGCTGGCCGAAGCTGCGGGGCCTGCTCGGCGTGAACAAGCTGCAGCTGCCCGACGCGTCGCTCGCGCTCGCCGCGACCGGCTACGAGCGCGGCACGATCACGCCGCTCGGATCGAGCATCGCGTGGCCCGTCGTCGCCGACGAGGCGATCGTCGGCCGACGCGTGTCGATGGGCGCGGGCGAGCACGGCCGCAGCCTGTTCGTCGACGCCGACGCCCTCATCTCCGCACTCGGCGCGACCGTCGCCGACATCAGCGACCCCGAGTAGCCGCCCCTCCTCCGTCGCGCGCGCCGGCGCCGCGTCGCGCCCGCGCTTGCACGCCATCGAGATGACGCGAACCGTCGTGCGGGCCGGGCGGAGGATCCGTTCGCGTCATCTCGCGGGGTCGGCGAGGTCTCCCGGGTCGGCAGGCGGGACGAAGCAGACGTCGCCCTCGCAGACCATGCCGGCGTCGGCGCCGACCATCGTGAACGGCGCGGGAGCGGCATCCGTCGACGCCGTCTCGGGGCTCACGCCGCCACCCCGTCGCGCTCGCCGTCGACCTGCTGGAGCACCTGCGAGAAGACCTCGGCGGGCTGCGCGCCCGAGACGCCGTACTTGCCCTCGAACACGAAGAACGGCACGCCCTGGATGCCGTAGGCGCGCGCCTGCGCGATGTCGGCCTGCACGTCGTCGGCGTACCGGCCGGACTCGAGCGCCTCGCGCGCCTCGGCGCCGTCGATGCCGAGCTCCACGGCCCAGCCGACGAGTTCGTCGATGCGGTTCACGCGGCCGCCCTCGGTGAAGTAGGCCTTCAGCAGGCGCTCCTTCATCTCGAGCTGCACGCCATGCTCCTTCGCGAGGTGCAGCAACTCGTGGCCCTTCAGCGTCTTCGTGTGCGCGACCGTCTCGAAGTGGTAGTCGAGGCCGGCCTGCGCGGCGACGCCGGTCACGTGGTCGAGCATCTGCTCGACGCGGTCGAGCGGCAGGCCCTTCGCCTTCGAGAGGTACTCGGTCGTCGACCCCTCGAAGTCGAGCGGGGTGTCGGGCGAGAGCTCGAACGAGTGGTATTCGATCTCGACCTCGGGGGCGTCGTCGCCGAGTGCGGCGATCCCGGCCTCGAGGTGGCGCTTGCCGATGTAGCACCACGGGCAGGCGATGTCCGACCAGATGTCGATCTTGATGGGGGAACTCACGGTCAGGCCCAACGAACGACCGGCGAGCGGTATTCCCCGGACGGCATCGATCGCATTCCTCGCTCGTCGCGAGCTGCCGACCACGTCGCAGTACGATCGCTGGATGCTCCGTGCGTGCGACCCACTTCCCGGAAGGCCGTCGCGCGTGATCGTGGCCGGCACGAGCGGCAGCGGCAAGTCGACGCTCGCGGCGGTCATCGGCGAGGCCATCGGCCTCCCGTACGTCGAGATCGACGGACTCTTCCACGGCCCGGAGTGGACGCCCAGGCCCTCCTTCGATGTCGACGTCGCGGCCCTCGCCGCACGCCCCGCCTGGGTGGTGGAATGGCAGTACGCTTCGGCGCGACCACTCCTCGCCGCCCGGGCGGACCTCGCTGTCTGGCTCGACCTGCCCCGCGCGGTCGTCATGCGCCGGGTGATCGAGCGCACCGTGCGACGGCGGGTCCTCGATGTCGAGCTCTGGAACGGCAATCGCGAGGCGTCGCTGCGCACGGTGCTCACGGATCGCGACCACATCGTGCGCTGGGCCTGGCGCACGCACTCGGCGACCGGTCCGCGCGTGGCCGCGCTCACAGCCGATCGTCCGGACCTGCCGGTCGTGCGACTCCGGTCGCCGCGCCAAGTGACGGCGTGGTGCTCCGGGCCGCTCGCGACCGCCGCCCGGGTCCCGGGCTGACGCCTCAGGCGCTCTCGGTCGGCGCATCGACCGCGCCGCCGAAGCGGCGGTTGCGCGACGCGTAGAGCTCGATCGCCTTCCAGAGCTCGACGCGCGAGAAGTCGGGCCAAAGGGTGTCGAGGAAGACCATCTCGGCGTACGCCGACTGCCAGAGCAGGAAGTTCGAGGTGCGCTGCTCCCCCGAGCTGCGCACGAAGAGGTCGACGTCGGGCATGTCGGGCACGTACAGGCGCTTCTGGATGAGCTTCTCGGAGACCGCGGACGGGCGGATGCGACCCGCGGCCACGTCGTCGGCGATCGAGCGCACGGCGTCGACGATCTCGTTGCGTCCGCCGTAGTTCACGCACATCGTGAACTGCAGGCCCGTGTTGCCCCCGGTCAGCCGCTCGGCGTACTGCAGTTCGTCGATCACCGACTTCCAGAGCCGGGGCCTCCGGCCCGCCCACCTGATGCGCACGTTCCACTCGTTGAGCTGATCGCGTCGGCGGTGCAGCACGTCGCGGTTGTAGCCCATCAGGAAGCGCACCTCGTCGGGCGAGCGCTTCCAGTTCTCGGTCGAGAACGCGTACACCGAGAGGTGCTTCACACCAGCCTGGATGGCGCCGGCGACGACGTCGAGCAGCACCTCCTCGCCGGCCTTGTGCCCCTCGATGCGCGTGAGGCCCTGCCGATTCGCCCATCGGCCGTTGCCGTCCATGACGATGGCGACGTGCTCGGGCACCGAGCCCTTCGGGAACGCAGGCGGATGCACCCCGGTCCAGTCGAGCGGCCGATAGGGCACCGCGTCCTTGTGCGTGTAGGGCTTGGGGGTCACTCTGGGGCCGTTCCTCGGGAGACATGGGTGAGCGAGCGCAGGCCGCGCTCGAGGTGCCATTGGGCGTACGCGGCGACGATACCGCTCGCCTGCCCGCGGTCGCGCTCCGACGCCGCCTCGGCCACCGCCCAGTCCCCCGAGAGCAGCGCGCCGAGCAGGTCGACCGTGCTCGGGGCGATGCGCGCCGACCCGGGCGGCGCGCAGTCCGCGCACACCACGCCGCCGAGCTGCACGACGACCGCCGAGTGCGGACCGGGCGCGCCGCAGCGCGCGCAGTCCTCGAAGCTCGGCGCCCACCCCGCGATCGCGAGCGCCCGCAGCAGGTACGAGTCCAGCGTGAGGTCCGCGCCGTGCTCCCGCCGCGAGAGCGAGCGCAGCGCGCCCACGAGCAGCAGGTACTGCTGCAGCGACCCCTCGGCCTCGGTCAGTCGATCTGCGGCCTCGACCATCGCGTTCGCCGCGGTGTAGGCCGCGTAGTCCTGGCTGATCTCGGCACCGTACGCACCGATCGACTCGGCCTGGGTGATGACGTCGAGCGTCCGGCCCTCGTAGAGCTGCAGGTCGGCCACCATGAACGGCTCGAGACGCGACCCGAACTTCGATGCCGTGCGCCGCACCCCACGTGCGACCGCACGGACCTTCCCGTGCCGCCGCGTGAGCAGCGTCACGATGCGGTCGGCCTCGCCCAGCTTGTGCGTTCGCAGCACGACGGCGTCATCTCGGTACACGGGCACCCTTCGATTCTCCCACCGACCGGGCCCGCACCCGCCGTGCAGCGCCGGACGCCCGCCATGGCGCGCGCGCCGCCCCGGGACGGCAGAATGGTGGCGTGACCATGTCGTCCAACGCGCCCGTCCTCGTCACCGGCGGCACCGGATCGCTCGGCCAGGTCCTCGTCCGCAGGCTCGCCGAGCGCGGCGACGCCGTGCGCGTGCTCAGCCGGTCCGGCGCACCCGGCACCGTGCACGGCGACCTCGAGACCGGCGAGGGCCTCGAGGCGGCGATCGAGGGGGCCCGGGCCGTCATCCATCTCGCGACCACGAACCGGGACGACACGGAGCTGACGTACCGGCTCGTCTCGGCCGCCGAGCGATCCGGACGGCCGCGCCTGCTGTACGCGTCGATCGTCGGCATCGACCGCATCCCGCTCGCGTACTACGGCGGCAAGCGCGCGTCCGAGCGCATCATCGCCGAGTCGCGGCTGCGGTGGACCATCCAGCGCGCCACGCAGTTCCACAACTTCGTCGCGACGCTCTTCCGTGCGCAGCGCTTCTCCCCGATCGTGTTCGCGCCGGACTTCTCCTTCCAGCCGATCTCGGTCGACGACGTCAGCACCCGCTTCCTGGAACTGCTCGACGACGAGGTGCTCGGCATCGCACCCGACATCGGCGGTCCCGAGGTCCGGCCCGCGCGGGACCTCGCGCGGGCATGGCTCGCCGCGCGCAGGTCCAGGCGCCCGACGGCGTCGTTCCGGCTCCCCGGCACCCGCTTCGCGGCCTTCGCCTCCGGGGCCAACCTCGTGCCGGGTCCGCCGTACGGCACCGTGACGTTCGAGGACTCGCTGCGCGCGCGGTGACCGCCACGACCGGCGGCCGCGTGGTAGAACCGGGGGCATGACCGTGGCCCCCTTCACGATCCCGCTCTGGGCCGACCTCGCCGCCGTGGGGATCGGGGCCCTGCAGGGCGCGATGTTCGCGTCCCGCATCAAGGAGCACCGCATCGACCTGCTCGGCGTCGCGCTCATCGGCATCATCGTCGGCCTCGGCGGCGGTCTGCTTCGCGACATCCTGCTGAACCAGCTGCCGGCGGCCATGCGGAGCAACTGGTACCTGGTCGTCGCGACCGGCGCCGCGCTCGTCGGGATGCTGCTGCTGCAGCTCTTCGACCGGCTCAACTCCCTCATCATCGCCCTCGATGCCGTCACGATCGGCCTGTTCGCGGCGATCGGCACGTCCAAGGCGCTCGCGAACGGGCTCCCCGAGGTGCCCGCGATCTTCGTCGGCGTCGTCGCCGCGGTCGGCGGCTCCATCCTGCGCGACGTCACGCTGAACCTGCCCATCGCGCTCATGCACGTGGGCTCGCTCTACGCCGTCGCGGCCGGGGTCGGGACCTTCCTGCTCGTGGCGATGGTGCTGCTCGGCACGAACGTCCTCATCGCGGCGATCGCCTGCGTGATCGTCACGACCGTGATCCGGCTGCTGTCGGTGCGCTTCGGATGGAGCCTGCCGGAGCAGCGCGCGATCGGCACCTGGCGCGTCTGGCGGCGCGCCTGAGGCGCCGGGCTCAGGCGATCACGGCCGGGATCAGGCCAGCGCCGGCTCGGCGGACTCCTCGCGCAGTCGGGCCGAGCGGAGCGCCCGGTTCACCGCGGAGACCACGGCCTTCAGCGACGCCGTCGAGATATCGGCGTCGATGCCCACGCCCCAGAGGGTGCGGTCGCCGACCTGGCACTCCACGTACGCCGCCGCGACCGCGTCGCCGCCCGACGAGAGGGCGTGCTCGCTGTAGTCGAGCACGCGGACGTCGACGCCCTCGGCCGCGAGCACCGAGAGGAACGCCGCGACCGGCCCGTTGCCGGATCCGTCGGCGTCGACGCGCTCGTCACCGTCGCGGAGGCCCACGCGCACGCGCACCTCGCCGGTCATCTCGCTCTCGGTGCGCATCGACAGCAGTTCGAAGCGGCCCCACTTGGCGTCGGGCTGCTCCACCGCCGCGGGCAGGTACTCGTCGGTGAAGATCGACCAGATCTCGTCGCTCGTGACCTCGCCGCCCTCGGCATCCGTCTTCGCCTGGACCACGCCGGAGAACTCGATCTGCAGCCGGCGCGGCAGCTCGAGCGCGTGGTCGGTCTTCAGCAGGTAGGCGACGCCGCCCTTGCCCGACTGCGAGTTCACGCGGATGACCGCCTCGTAGTTGCGCCCGATGTCCTTCGGGTCGACCGGCAGGTACGGCACCGCCCAGTGCAGGTCGTCGACCGAGACGCCCCGCTCGTCGGCGTGCGCCTCCATGGCCTCGAAGCCCTTCTTGATCGCGTCCTGGTGCGAGCCGGAGAACGCGGTGTAGACGAGGTCGCCCGCCCACGGGCTGCGCTCGTGCACCGCGAGCTGGTTGCAGTACTCCGCGGTGCGCTTGATCTCGTCCATGTCGGAGAGGTCGATCTGCGGGTCGATCCCCTGCGTGAAAAGGTTCATGCCGAGCGCGACGAGGTCGACGTTGCCGGTGCGCTCGCCGTTGCCGAAGAGGCACCCCTCGATGCGGTCGGCGCCGGCCATGTAGCCGAGCTCCGCCGCGGCGATCGCCGTGCCGCGGTCGTTGTGCGGGTGCAGCGAGAGGATGACGTGCTCGCGGTGGTTCAGGTGCCGGCTCATCCACTCGATCGAGTCGGCGTACACGTTCGGCGTGGCCATCTCGACGGTCGCGGGCAGGTTGATGATGACGTTGCGCTCGGCGGTGGGCTCGAACACGTCGAGCACCCGGTTGCACACGTCGACGGCGAACTCGAGCTCGGTGCCGGTGTAGCTCTCGGGCGAGTACTCGTAGTACACCGTCGTCCCGGGGACGCTCGCCTCCATCTCGCGGCACTTGCGCGCGCCGTGGAGCGCGATGTCGATGATGCCCTGACGGTCGGTGCGGAACACGACCTCCCGCTGCAGCACGCTCGTCGAGTTGTACAGGTGCACGATCGCCTGCTTCGCGCCGCGGATCGACTCGTAGGTGCGCTCGATGAGGTGGTCGCGCGCCTGGGTGAGCACCTGGATCGTGACGTCGTCGGGGATCGCGCCCTCGTCGATGAGGCTGCGCACGAAGTCGAAGTCGGTCTGGCTCGCCGAGGGGAACCCGACCTCGATCTCCTTGTAGCCCATGCGGACGAGCAGGTCGAACATGACCCGCTTGCGCTCGGGGCTCATCGGGTCGATGAGGGCCTGGTTGCCGTCGCGCAGGTCGACCGCGCACCAACGCGGCGCCCGCTCGATGCGGTTGGACGGCCACGTGCGATCCGGCAGGTCGACGCGGATCTGCTCGTGGTACGGACGGTAGCGGTGCACGGGCATCGCGGTGGGCTTCTGGGTGTTCTTCATCAGGGGTGCTTCTCTCGCTCGATTCGGGGTTCAGCCGACGACGGACTCCGCAGCGAGTGAGGCCTCAGAACTGGGACTCGCTGCGGCAGCTAAGGAGAAGCAGGCCGTGACGCACGCGACAAGGCTAACACCGCACCGGCGTACCGAGGCAAGGATGACGAGGGGCGGACGGCGCCCGATGTGCGGCCCGACGGCGCGGCGTTCCCCGGTCATCGGGATGCGAGTCCGCCGATCGCCTCGACGAGGCGGTCCATGCGCTCGATCGTGACGTCGGCTCCGCCGAGGAGCCCGACCGGGGTGTCCGCGGCGAACCCGATGGACCGCATCCCGGCGCGTCGGGCGGCCTCGACCCCCGCCGGGCTGTCCTCGACCACGACGCAGTCCGCCGGGCGCACGCCCATCCGTCGGGCGGCGTGGAGGAACAGGTCCGGCTCGGGCTTGCCCCGCTCCACCTCGCTCGCGCTGAAGATCCGTCCCTCGAACCGCTCCCGCAACCCGGTGCGCCCGAGCGTGAGCCGCATCCGGTCGTGCGAGCCGGACGAGGCGATGCAGGACCGGTACCCGAGGGCGTCCAGCCGGTCCAGCGCATCCCCCACGCCCGGCACGGCCTCCAGCTCGGTCGTGAACGACTCGGTGAGCATCTCGTCACGACACCGGAGGAAGTCGTCGGGCACGCCTCGGCCGATCCGTCGCTCGATGTTCGCCATGACCTCCGCCGTGGACCGGCCCAGGTGCTCGTCCCGGACCTCCTCCAAGGTGATCGGCCACCCCAGCTCGGCGATCAGCTGCATCTCCACACGCTGGACGAGCCGCTCCGAGTCCACGAGCACCCCATCGCAGTCGAACACCACCAACAGGTCGGCATCGGGGCTCACGCGCATGACGAGCATGCTCCCACAGCTGCCGCGGACGGCGCGCTGCGACCTGCGCCCGACCGAGTGCGACGACGGAATCTTCCCCTCGATCGGGTCCCCCCGTCAGAACCCGAGCCGGCCCAGCTGCTTCGGATCGCGCTGCCAGTCCTTCGCGACCTTCACGTGGAGCGCCAGGTAGACCTTCCGGCCGAGCAGCCCCTCGATCTGCGCGCGGGCGCGTTCGCCGACCTCGCGCAGCCGTGAGCCGCCCTTGCCGATGATGATGCCCTTCTGGCTGTCGCGCTCGACGTACAGGTTGGCGTAGACCTCGAGGAGGTCCTTGTCCTCGCGCTCGATCATGTCGTCCACGACCACCGCGATCGAGTGGGGAAGCTCGTCGGAGACGCCCTCCAACGCCGCCTCGCGCACGAACTCGGCGATGCGCTCGGTCGTGTCCTCGTCGGTCGTCGTCTCGGCCGGGTAGAGCGGATGCTCCGACTGGGGCATCAGCTGCAGCAGCTCGTCGACCAGCACGTCGAGCTGTTCGCCCTTCGGCGCGGACACGGGGATGATCGCGTCCCACTCCCGCAGCTGCGACACCGCGAGCAGCTGCTCGGCGACCTTCCCTTTGCCCGCGGCATCCGTCTTGGTCACGATCGCGACCTTCTTCGCGCGGGGGTACTGGTCGAGCTGCTCGTTGATGAATCGATCGCCGGGCCCGATGGCCTCGTTCGCGGGCACGCAGAAGCCGATCACGTCGACGTCGCCGAGGGTCGTCTGCACGAGCGAGTTCAGGCGCTCGCCGAGGAGCGTGCGCGGCCGGTGCAGTCCCGGGGTGTCGACCACGATGAGCTGGCCGTAGTCGCGGTGCACGATGCCGCGGATCGCACGGCGGGTGGTCTGCGGCTTCGAGCTCGTGATGGCGACCTTCTCGCCGACGAGGGCGTTCGTCAGCGTGGACTTGCCCACGTTCGGACGGCCCACGAAAGAGACGAATCCAGCACGGTAGTCGGTCATGGGCCCATCCCCTCGGTGGTGGCCTCCTCGCCGGCGAATGCGGCGCGGACGTCGATCAGTGCCTGGTCGGCCTCGACGAGGACCGTCGCGATGCGCTTGCGACGCCCCTCGGTGCGCTCGGCCTCGAGCAGCAGCCCGCTGACCGTCGCGCGGTCGCGCGGCGCCGGCAGCCGGCCGAGCGCCTTGGTGAGCAGGCCGCCGACGGTGTCGACGTCCTCGTCCTCGAGGTCGAGCCCGAACAGCTCGCCGAGTTCGTCGACCGGCAGCCGGGCGTTCACGCGGTAGCGGCCCTCGCCGAGTTCCTCGACCTGCGCCGCCTCGCGGTCGTACTCGTCGGAGATGTCCCCGACCAGCTCCTCGATCAGGTCCTCGAGGGTGACGAGCCCCGCGATGCCGCCGTACTCGTCGACCACCATCGCGAGGTGGTTCGACTCGAGCTGCATCTGCCGCAGCAGCGCGTCGGCGCGCATCGACTCCGGCACGAACACCGCGGGGCGGCCGAGGTCGGACACGGTGAGCGTGGCCGCATCCAGGGGCCGCTCGAATCCGAGGCGGGCGAGGTCGCGGAGGTACAGCACGCCCGTGATGTCGTCGAGCTCGCGGTCGATCACCGGGATCCGGGAGTACCCCTCCTTCAGGAAGAGTGCCATCGCCTGCGGCAGGTGCGAGGTCGCGTGGATCGTCACCATGTCGGTCCGGGGCACCATCACCTCGCGCACGAGGGTGTCGCTGAACTCGAAGACGGAGTGGATGAGCTCACGGTCGGCCTGCTCGAGCACCTCGAGCTCGGTGGCCTCGTCGACCATGCTGAGCAGCTGCTCCTCGTTGGCGACGCCGGCGAACCGGATGCGGCCGGGGGTGACCCGGTTGCCGAGCGCGACGAGCGCGTTCGCGATCGGGCCGAGCAGCAGCCGGATGGAGCGCACGACGGGCGCCGAGGTGCGGAGCACGGTCGCGGCGTGGGCACGGCCGACGCTCCGCGGGCTCGCACCCACGAGCACGAACGACACCGCGGTCATGATGAGCGCCGCGACGAGCAGCACGAGCCAGACGTTGTCGAGGAAGAACGTGAATGCCAGGGTCACGAGCACCGCCGCGGTCGTCTCCGCGAGGATCCGCATGAAGTTGACGGCGTTGACGTGCGCCCCCGTGTCGTCGGCGATCGCGCGCAGCGACCGCGCGGCGCGCGAGCCGACGGCGAGGTCGACGAGGTCGGCGCGTGAGGAGACCCCGAGTGCCGAGTCGACCGCGGCCATGAGGCCGCCGAAGGCGACGAGCACGAAGGCCGCGGCGAGGAAGAGCCAGGGCAGCATGGTCAGCGGCGCCGCTCCTGCATGGTGAACCCGACGAGGATGTCGCGCTGGATGCCGAACATCTCCTTCTCCTCGGCCGGCTCGGCGTGGTCGAAGCCGAGGAGGTGCAGGATCCCGTGCGTCGTGAGCAGCAGGAGCTCGTCGATGAGGGCGTGGCCCGCGGCCGCCGCCTGCGACTCGGCCACCTGCGGGCAGAGCACCACGTCGCCCAGCAGCCCGGCGGGCGCGGGCTCGTCCTCGGTGCCCGGACGCAGCTCGTCCATCGGGAAGCTCAGCACGTCGGTCGGCCCCGGCTCGTCCATCCACTGGACGTGCAGCTGCTCCATCGCGCCCTCGTCCACGAGGACGATCGCGAGCTCGGCGTCGGCGTGCACGTGCATCGCGTCGAGCGCGTACACGGCGAGACGCTGCAGCGCCGCCTCGTCGACCTCGACGGACGACTCGTTGTTGATCTCGATGCTCACTGCATCCTCTTCCTCGGCAGGTGGTCGCGGGGCCCCGGCGCACCGCGACGATCGGCACCGCGACGTTCGGCGCGGTTGGCGAACTCGCGAGCCTGCTCGCGCTCGAAGCGCTGCGCCTGGGATCGCTGGTCGTACTCGGTGTAGGCGTCGACGATGCGGCCGACGAGCGTGTGCCGCACGACGTCCTCGCTCGTGAGCCGTGCGAAGTGGATGTCGTCGATGCCGTCGAGGATCCGGGTCACCAGGCGCAGGCCGCTCGAGCCGCCGGGCAGGTCGACCTGGGTGATGTCGCCGGTGACGACCATCCGCGACCCGAACCCGAGCCGCGTGAGGAACATCTTCATCTGCTCGGGCGTGGTGTTCTGGGCCTCGTCGAGGATGACGAACGAGTCGTTGAGCGTGCGCCCGCGCATGTAGGCGAGGGGCGCGACCTCGACCGTGCCGGTCGCGAGCAGCTTCGGCACGACCTCGGGGTCCATCATCTCGTTGAGCGCGTCGTAGAGCGGCCGCAGGTACGGATCGATCTTCTCGGTGAGCGTGCCGGGCAGGAAGCCGAGCCGCTCCCCCGCCTCGACGGCCGGGCGGGTCAGGATGATCCGGTTGACCTCCTTACGCTGCAGCGCCTGCACGGCCTTGGCCATGGCCAGGTAGGTCTTGCCGGTTCCCGCGGGGCCGATGCCGAAGACGACGGTGTTCTCGTCGATCGCGTCGACGTACGCGCGCTGGCCCTCGGTCTTCGGCCGGATCGACTTGCCGCGCGTGGACAGGATCACCTGCCCCAGCTGCTCGGAGGGGCGGGCGTTCGGGTCGGCATCCAGCATCCGGGCGGAGCTCCTCACTTCGATGGGGGTCGGGTCGCCGCCGCTGCGGACGAGTTCGAGCAGTTCCTCGACGAGGCGGCGCACGCGGCCGCGCTGCTCGGCGTCGCCGCGGATCGCGATCTCGTTGCCCCGCACGTGCACCTCGACGTCCGGGTACTCGCGTTCGATGGTCGTGAGCAGGCGATCCTGCGGCCCGAGGAGCCGCACCATGGCGATGCCGTCGATCCGGAGGCGCTCCTCGTCGGCGCCGGACTCGGACCCGGTGAGCGGGGACTCCCCCGCGTCGTCAGCCGCCAAGCGATCCCTCCCTGAGGCCGCCCCCGAGGACGTGGGCGTGCACGTGGAACACGGTCTGGCCCGCGGCCGGGCCGGTGTTGAAGACGAGCCGGAACTGCCCGTCGGCGAGTTCGTCGGCGATGCCCTTGGCGACCGAGACCAGCTCGGCGAGCAGCTCGGGGTCGTCGGCGGCGAGCTCCACGACGTCGCGGTGGCTCGCGACGCGCGGGGTCACGATGACGTGGACGGGCGCCTGCGGCGAGATGTCGTGGAACGCGATCACGCGATCGGTCTCCGCGACCATCTTCGCGGGGATCTCACCCGCGGCGATGCGCTCGAAGACCGTCGGTTCCGCCGTTGCGCTCATGCCTCCATCGTAGCGACGGATGGCTCACCACCGCCCGAGCGCGACCGACAGCACGGCGATCGCCGCGGGCCCCGCGGTCGAGGTCCGGAGCACCGGGTCGCCGAGCCGCACGGGCTCGGCGCCGGCGGCGACGAGGCGCTCGATCTCGGCCGGGTCCATGCCGCCCTCGGGTCCGACCGCGAGGGCGAGGTCGCGGCCGTCGGGCCGGATGGCGGCGAGCGGCGTCTCGGCCCCCGGCACGAGCAGCAGCAGTCGCTCGCCGTCCAGTCGGGCCGGGAGGTCCCGGGTCGGCGCGACCGGGTCGACCTCGGGGATCCGCGCGCGCAGCGACTGCTTGACGGCCTCGCGGACGATGCTGGCCCAGCGCGCCCGGCCCTTCTCGGCCTTCGGCCCGTCCCATCGGGAGACCGACCGTGCCGCGGCCCACGGCACGATGCGGTCGACCCCGAGCTCGGTGGCCGCCTGGATCGCGAGTTCGTCTCGATCGCCCTTCGCGAGGGCCTGCACGAGCGTCAGCCGCGGGCTCGCCACCGGTTCGTCGGAGACGACCTCGACCTCGACCTCGAGCCGGCGCGGCTCCGTGGCCGCGACGGGCCCCTCCACCACGTGCCCGCGACCGTCGCCGATCGAGACGCGTTCCCCGACGCGGAGCCGCGAGACCGTGACGGCGTGCCGCGCCTCGTCGCCCGAGATCGCCACGCGGTCGCCGGGGCGGACGGCATCCAGGTCGAGCGACTCGTCGAGGTAGCGGTGGCTCATGCTCGTCCGCTCAGCCGAGGAACCGGTCGCGGAGCCGCGCGAACAGGCCCTGCTGCACGTGCCCGAGCTCCGGCGGTGCCGGCTTGCGCAGCTTCGCGAGCTGCTCGATGAGCTCGCGCTCCTTGTGGGTGAGCTTGGTCGGCGTGAGCACGTGGACCGCCACCTTGAGGTCGCCCCGACCGGACCCGCGCAGGTGGGTGATGCCCCGGTCCTTGACCGTGAGCACGTCGCCCGACTGCACGCCCGCGCGCAGCTCGAGGTGCACGTCGCCGTCGAGACCGGGGACCGTCGTGTCCGTGCCGAGCACGGCGTCGGTCATCGCCACCTCGAGCGTGCACAGGAGGTCGTCGCCGTCCCGGCTGAACACGTCGTGCGTGCTGACCTTGATCTCGAGGTAGAGGTCGCCGTTGGGCCCGCCCGCCGGGCCGGCCTCGCCGGAGCCCGGCATCTGCAGGCGGACGCCCGTGTCGACCCCGGCCGGCACGTCGACCGGGACGGTCCGCCGCGCACGGACGCGACCCTGTCCCTGGCAGGTGACGCACGGCGTGGCGATGATCGTGCCGTACCCGCGGCAGGATCCGCACGGGCTCGAGGTCATCACGTTGCCGAGCAGCGAGCGGACCGAGCGCTGGATCTGCCCGCTGCCGCCGCAGATGTCGCACGTGACCGGCGACGTGCCCGGCTTGCAGCACGAGCCGTGACAGGTCTCGCACACGACGGCCGTGTCCACCTCGAGGTCGCGGTGCGTGCCGAAGATCACCTCGTCGAGCCCGACCTCGAGCCGGATCAGTGCGTCCTGCCCCCGCTCGCGGCGGGAGCGCGGTCCGCGACTGGCCTGGCCGGCGCCGAAGAACGTCTCGAAGATGTCGCCGAACCCGCCGAACCCGGCGGCTCCGCCGCCGAAGCCGCCCTGGCCGCCGAGGTCGTACTGCTGGCGCTGCTTCGGGTCCGACAGCACGTCGTACGCGTGCGTGACCTCCTTGAAGCGCTCCGACGCCTCCGCACCCGGGTTGACGTCGGGGTGCAGTTCGCGTGCGAGGCGACGGTAGGCCTTCTTGATCTCGTCCGGTGAGGCGTCGCGTGCGACGCCGAGGACCTCGTAGTGGTCGGCCACGTGAGGCGGGTTCCTTTCGATCGCGATGGCGGATGCCGCGGTGCGGCTCCGCGCAGTTCAGTTCTCGCCGAGCGTGCGGGAGAGGTATCGGGCGACGGCGCGCACCGCCGCCATGCTCTGGGAGTAGTCCATGCGGGTGGGGCCGACGATCCCGAGCCGGGACACGTCGCGGCCGGGCACGGCGAACGAGCTCGAGACGACCGAGGTCTCCCCGAGGCCGTAGGCCGCGTTCTCGCGGCCGATGCGCACGGCGAGGCCGTCGTCGGCGGTCATCTCGCCGAAGAGCTTCAGGATCACGACCTGCTCCTCGATCGCCTCGATGACGCCGAGGATGTTGCCGGCGAAGTCCTGCTCGGTGCGCACCAGGTTCGCCGCGCCGGCGACCACGAGCCGGTCGGCGCGGGTCACCTTCGCCTGGTCGGCGAGCGTCGCGGCGAGCGTGTGCAGCACCTCGGCGTGGGCGCGATCGGCGTGCTCGGTCTCGGCGGAGAGCGCGACCGCGGCGTCGTCCATCGTGAGTCCGGAGGCGATCTCGTTGAGCCGGTCGCGCAGCCGGGCGAGCGTGGCCTCGTCGACGGACTGGACGAGCTCGGCGAGCCGCTGCTCGACCTGCCCGCTGTCGGAGATGAGGATGCAGAGCACCCGGGTCGGCGCGAGCGAGACGAGCTCGACATGCCGGACGCGGGCGCGCGCGAAGCTCGGGTACTGCACGACCGCGAGCTGCCGGGTGAGCTGCGAGACGAGCCGGACCGTGCGGGCGAGCAGCTCGTCGAGGTCGTTCGACTCGCCGAGGAACGTCTCGATGGCGTGCCGCTGCGCGGCGGTGAGCGGTCGGATGTCGGCGAGCTGGTCGACGAACACCCGGTAGCCCTTGTCGGTGGGGATGCGGCCCGACGAGGTGTGCGGGGCCGCGATGAGCTCCTCCTCCTCGAGCAGGGCCATGTCGTTCCGGATCGTGGCCGCCGAGACGCCGAAGTGGTGCCGGTCGACGATGGACTTCGAGCCCACCGGCTCCCTCGACGCGACGTAGTCCTGCACGATGGCGCGGAGCACGGCGAGACTGCGTTCGGAGACCATGACCCTCGCCTTCCCTCGACCGTCGCATCGCTGTGGGCCCGCCCCTTGGCACTCCACCCACGTGACTGCTAATCCTATCCCGAGATTCAGGGCCTGCACCGTTGCCGGGCCGCACGCCGCCTCGATAGCGTGTGGTCGTCCCGCGCGCCGTGCAACCGCTGCACCCGCGGCGCTCCCCCTCCCGCGAAAGGCGACTCATGTCCGACTCCAACCTCCCTCCCCAGGATCCGAACGCCGCGCCGCAGCCGGCGCCCGCCGCACCCCTGACCCCCGAGCAGGACCGCCAGTGGGCCTCGTTCGCCCACCTCGGCGGCATCATCGGCATCCTGCCGTCGCTCATCATCTGGCTCGTGTTCAAGGACCGCGGCAGCCTCACGAACACCGAGGCCAAGGAGGCGCTGAACTTCCAGATCACCGTGGTCTTCGCCTACGTCGCGATCCTGATCGTCAACTCGATCCTGACGGTCGTGACCTTCGGCATCTGGGCCTACGTCGGCTGGCTGCTGCCGCTGGCCCTGTGGATCGCCGTGATCGTCTTCTCGATCATGGGCTTCATGCAGGCCAAGGACGGCAACCACTACCGGTACCCCTTCGCCATCCGCCTCATCAAGTAGCGCCGAGCACCCCGACGCGCCGGTCGAACGACCCTCGACCGGCGCGTCGCCGTGTGTCAGCATGAGGGCACGTCCCGAGTCCCGGGGAGACCATGAGGAGCCAGCATCATGTCCGACGCACCACCTCCGAACCCGCCCACCCCGCCCGCCGGCGGGACGCCCCCGCCCCCGCCGCCCGGGGGTCCCACGCCGCCGTCCGGCGGCTACCAGCAGAGCCAGCCGCTCAGCCCGGCCGATGAGAAGCTCTGGGCAACGCTGATCCACGTCGGCGGCGCGCTGTTCAACTTCCTCCCGGCCCTGATCGGGTACCTGATCCTGAAGGACCGCGGACCGTTCATCCGCGCGCACACGGCCACCGCGCTGAACTTCCAGCTCACGGTGCTGATCGCCTACGTCGTGAGCTTCCTGCTCATGTTCGTGTTCATCGGATTCATCCTGTACCCGGCCGTGTGGGCGCTGAACATCGTGTTCTGCATCATCGCCGCGATCAAGGCGAACCAGGGCGAGTACTACACGTACCCGCTCGCCATCAAGTTCGTCAGCTAGTCACCGAGCAGGCGCCGCACCACGGCGTCCGCCAGCAGGCGCCCTCGCCGGGTCAGCGTGAGCCGACCGGCGAGGGCGCTTCGTGCGTCCACGAGGTCGTCGGCGATGAGCCCGGCGACCGCGTGGCGTCCGGCCGCGTGCAGGCTCGCGACCTCGATCCCCTCGCGGATGCGGGTGAGCAGCAGCACCCGCTCGGTCTCGCGGGTCGGCGCGTCCAGCGTCTCGCGACCGACGGCGGGCGAGACGCCGGCGGCGAGCCGCTCCGCGTACGCCGCCGGGTGCTTCGCGTTCCACCAGCGCACTCCGCCGACGTGGCTGTGCGCGCCGGGTCCGACGCCCCACCAGTCGTCGCCGCGCCAGTAGCCGAGGTTGTGACGCGACCGGTGGGCCTCGCCCCGGGCCCAGTTCGAGACCTCGTACCAGTCGTAGCCGGCGGCGCCGAGGAGGTCGTCGGCGAGCTCGTACATGTCGGCCGCGAGGTCGTCATCCGGCGCCGCCACCTCGCCGCGGCGGATCCGCCGGGCGAGCTTGGTGCCGTCCTCGACGATGAGCGAGTAGGCGCTCACGTGGTCGGGTGCCTCGGCGAGCACCGCCTCCAGGCTGGTGCGCCAGTCCTCGATCGACTCGCCCGGGGTCGCGTAGATCAGGTCGAGGCTCACGTCGAGCCCGGCCTCGCGCGCCCAGCGCACCACGAGCGGCACGCGCGCCGGATCGTGCGTTCGGTCGAGGGTCGCGAGCACGTGCGGCACGGCGGACTGCATGCCGAACGACACGCGGGTGACACCCGCCTCGGCCAGGCGTGCGAGATCGTCCGCGTCGACGGAGTCGGGATTCGCCTCGGTCGTCACCTCCGCGCCCGCGGCGAGGCCGAAGGCGTCGCGAACCGCGTCCAGCATGCGGGCGAGGTCGCCGACCGGCAGCAGCGTGGGCGTGCCGCCGCCGAAGAAGACGGTGTCGGCCGGACGCGCCGGCACGCCGGATGCCCCGAGCACGCGTCGCGCGAACCCGACCTCGGCGATCGCGTGGTCCGCGAAGTCCTCCTGGCGGGCGCCGCGGAGCTCCCCCGCCGTGTACGTGTTGAAGTCGCAGTAACCGCAGCGCACCCGGCAGAAGGGCACGTGCAGGTACACGCCGAAGGCTCGCTCGGTCGCGCCGGCCGTCGCGCTCGCCGGCAGCACGCCGTCGGCCGGCGCCGGATCGGCGATCGGCAGCGGACCCGCCATCAGGTCGGGAACGCGGGGTGCAGCGCGCGCAGCTCGCGCGTCGTGAGTTCGCGGCGTCGCCGCCGGAGCAACGGCGCGAGGGCGCGCCGCAGCCCGCCGTTGGGCTCGTACGCCGAGCGGATCGTCAGCCACACCGAGTCGTCGTCGCGGTGCTCGAGGATGAAGGACTCCTCGCCGTTCTCCGGCGCGGCGCCGGCGGTCCCGATCGCGAAGCCCGCGCGGTTCGGCTCGTCGACCACGTAGACGACGAGCACCGGGATGTTGCGGCTGCGGAGGCGCCCGCGCCGACGCAGGGTCGCGGTCATCCCCGCGGTGATGTAGGGCGTGCCGTCGGCCGCGTAGCGCTCCTCGGCCCGCGGCGCGGGCTGCTCGGCGAGCGGTGCGCCGGCCGGGTCGTAGGCGATGCCGGTGTACTGCGCGCCGGTGCCCGGCGCGGCATCCACCACCGTGAATCCGGAGCCCTGCTGCACGCCCCAGGTCATCAGCGACTCGGCGGACTGCTCGTACCGCTCGCGCCCCGAGCCGAGGCGGACCGTGTCCTCGGCCGGCACGAACCCGGCGGGCGGGTAGCGCAGCAGGTCGGGGTCGAGGGTCGCCCCGATCGCGCCGTACGTGACGGACTGGTCGGTGAACGTGCTGCGACGGCTCACGGCTCCCCCTACTTCTTCGCGTCCTTCTTCTCGGTCTCCCCGCTCAGGGCGGCGATGAACGCCTCCTGCGGCACTTCCACGCGCCCCACCATCTTCATGCGCTTCTTGCCCTCCTTCTGCTTCTCGAGCAGCTTGCGCTTGCGGCTGATGTCGCCGCCGTAGCACTTCGCGAGCACGTCCTTGCGCATGGCCCGGATGTTCTCGCGGGCGATGATGCGCGCGCCGATCGCCGCCTGGATGGGCACCTCGAACTGCTGCCGCGGGATGAGCTCGCGCAACCGGCCCGCCATCATCGTGCCGTACGCGTACGCCTTGTCGCGGTGCACGATGGCGCTGAACGCGTCGACCTGCTCGCCCTGCAGCAGGATGTCGACCTTGACGAGGTCGGAGGCCTGCTCGCCGGCGGGCTCGTAGTCGAGCGAGGCGTAGCCGGCGGTCTTCGACTTGAGGTTGTCGAAGAAGTCGAAGACGATCTCGCCGAGCGGGATCGTGTAGCGGATCTCGACCCGGTCCTCGCCGAGGTACTCCATGCCGAGGAGCGTTCCCCGGCGGGACTGGCACAGCTCCATGATCGTGCCGACGTAGTCCTTCGGCGCGAGGATCGCGGCCTTGACGATGGGCTCCCGCACCTCGGCGATCTTCCCGCCGGTCGGGAACTCGCTCGGGTTCGTCACCGTGACGGTCTTCTTGTCCTCGGTCGTCACCTCGTACGGCACCGACGGCGCCGTGGCGATGATGTCCAGCCCGAACTCTCGGCGCAGCCGCTCGGTCACGATCTCGAGGTGGAGCAGCCCGAGGAACCCGCAGCGGAAGCCGAAGCCGAGCGCCACGGACGTCTCGGGCTCGTAGGCGAGCGCCGCGTCGGACAGCTTGAGCTTGTCGAGCGCCTCGCGAAGCTCCGGGTAGTCGCTGCCGTCGACGGGGTAGATGCCTGAGAAGACCATCGGCAGCGGCTCGGTGTAGCCCGCGAGCGGCTCGGCCGCGGGCTTGCCCGCGCTCGTGACGGTGTCGCCCACCTTGGACTGGCGAACGTCCTTCACGCCCGTGATGAGGTAGCCGACCTCGCCCACCCCGAGGCCCTTCGTCGGCGTCGGCTCCGGCGCGCTCACGCCGATCTCGAGGATCTCGTGGGTCGCGCGCGTCGACATCATCTGGATGCGCTCGCGCGGGTTCAGCTGGCCGTCGACCATCCGCACGTAGGTCACCACGCCGCGGTAGCTGTCGTAGACCGAGTCGAAGATCATCGCGCGCGCGGGCGCGTCGGCGTCGCCCTTCGGCGCGGGGATGCGCTCGACGACGCGGTCGAGCAGGTCCTCCACGCCCATGCCGGTCTTGCCCGAGACGCGGAGCACGTCGTCGGGCAAGCCGCCGATGAGCTCCGCGAGCTCGCGCGCGTACTTCTCCGGCTCGGCGGCCGGGAGGTCGATCTTGTTCAGCACGGGGATGATCTCGAGGTCGTTCTCGAGCGCGAGGTAGAGGTTGGCGAGCGTCTGGGCCTCGATGCCCTGCGCGGCATCCACGAGCAGGATGGCGCCCTCGCACGCGGCGAGGGACCGCGAGACCTCGTAGCTGAAGTCGACGTGGCCGGGCGTGTCGATCATGTTGAGGGCGTAGCCGGTGCCGGCCAGCTCCCACGGCATGCGCACGGCCTGGCTCTTGATGGTGATGCCGCGCTCGCGCTCGATGTCCATGCGGTCGAGGTACTGGGCGCGCATGTCGCGGTCGGCGACCACGCCCGTGATCTGCAGCATGCGGTCGGCGAGCGTCGACTTGCCGTGGTCGATGTGCGCGATGATGCAGAAGTTGCGGATCAGCGCGGGATCGGTGGCAGCGGGCACCGGGGGGTTGGCGGCTCTCGGAGACATCCCAACGATTCTCCCACGCGCGCGATCGCACTTTCGACGGATGCCCCGTCAGGGCCCCGGGACTACGCTGAAACGCACCATGACCGTGCTCGATGCCCCGCTCGCCTCACGGGTCCAGCCGTCGGCGCTGCGACCCGTCTTCACCTCGCTCCGCGTCGGCCTCCACGTCCTCGTGGTGGGCCTGGTCGTCTTCGTCCTCGCGCGCGCGACGCTCGCGGGCGGGGCCGACCTCATCCCGATCTCGATCCTCTCGATCGCCTTCATCGGCACCTACATGGTCGGGGTCGTCACCGCCCACCAGGTCGTCACGCCGTGGATGCGCGCCGGATGGCTCGTGATGCTGCTCGGGCTCTGGCTCGGCCTCAGTTCGATCACGCCGGATGCCGCATTCCTGGCGTTCCCGCTCTTCTTCCTCGAGCTGCACGTCCTGCCCGCGCGGTGGGCGGTGCCGCTGGTCGGCGTGACCTTCCTGCTGAGCGTGTGGAGCACCACGTCCCACCTCGGGTTCGAAGCCGGCGCCATCGTGGGCCCGTTCATCTCCGCCGGCGTCGCGGTCATCATCGGCCTCGGCTACCGCGCGATGGCCGTGGAGTCGCGCGAGCGGCAATCGCTGATCCTCGACCTGCTCGCCACGCGCGAGGAGCTCGCCGCGGCGAGTCGCGAGGCGGGCACGCTCGCGGAGCGGGAGCGGATCGCGCGCGAGATCCACGACACGGTCGCGCAGGGGCTCTCGAGCATCCAGATGCTCCTGCACGCCGCCGAACGCGACATCCCGGACGCCGCCACGCGCGACAAGCTGCGCCTCGCCCGCGAGACCGCCTCGGAGAACCTGCAGGAGACGCGCCGGTTCATCCGCGAGCTGACGCCGCCCGCCCTCGACGAGCAGACGCTGCCCGCGGCGCTGCACCGGCTCGCGGATGCCACCAACGAGCAGGCTCGCCAGTCGGGTACGCGCACCCGGATCGCGTTCTCGTTGAGCGGCGAACCCGTCGTCCTGCCGATGTCGGTCGAGTCGACGCTGCTCCGCATCGCGCAGGGGTCGCTGTCGAACGTCGTCAAGCACGCCGACGCGTCGCGCGCGGAACTCACGCTGAGCTACCTCGGCGACGAGGTCGCGCTCGACGTCGTCGACGACGGCGTCGGATTCGATCCGGTGCTGCTGGCCGAACCCGACGACGCGGCGGAGTCGTTCGGGCTGCGCGCCATCCGCCGCCGCGCCGAGAGCCTCGGCGGCACGGCCGATGTGGAGTCCTCGCACGGCGGCGGCACCGCGCTCTCGGTGCGGATCCCGGTGGCGGCGGCATGATCCGGCTGCTGCTGAGCGACGACCATCCGGTGGTGCGCGCCGGGATGCGCGCGCTGCTGGAGGCCGAGGACGACCTCCACGTGGTCGCCGAGGCGGCGACCGCGGAGGAGGCGGTCCGGCTGGCGGCCGAGCCGGGCATCGACCTGGTGCTCATGGACCTGCAGTTCCCGGGCGCCCTGCAGGGCGTGGACGCCACGCGCCGAATCCGGTCGGCCCCCGACTCGCCCCGGGTCCTGGTGCTCACGAACTACGACACCGACGCCGACATCCTCGGGGCGATCGAGGCCGGCGCGAGCGGCTACCTGCTCAAGGACGCTCCCCCGGCGGAGCTCGTCGCAGCCATCCACGCGGCGGCCGCCGGCGAGTCCGCCCTCGCCCCCACGGTGCGATCGCGGCTCGACGACTCGCAGCGCACGTCCGACCAGCGCCTCACCGTGCGCGAGGCCGAGGTGCTGAACCTCGTGGCCGCGGGCCGCACGAACCGCGAGATCGGACAGGCGCTGTTCCTCAGCGAAGCCACCGTCAAGTCGCACCTCGTGCACATCTTCACGAAGCTCGGGGTCGGCTCGCGCACCGCCGCCGTCGCGAGGGCTCGCGAGCTCGGGGCGATCAGGGCGGGTTGAGCCGGTCATGACCCGGGCCCGCGTCGTCCTCGTCCACGGCATCCGCACGTCGGCGACCATGTGGCGAGGGCAGGTCTCGCGGCTGACCCGCCACGACGTCGAGGCGATCGCGGTGGACCTGCCCGGGCACGGCTCGAGGATCGGGCGGGAGTTCTCGGTGGACGCCGCGATGGAGGCCATCGAGGAGGGACTGGGCGAACCGGTCCCCGGCGTCCCGCGCCTGCTCGTCGGCCTCAGCCTGGGCGGGTACCTCGGGCTGGAGTACGCCGCCCGGCGCCCGGACGGGCTCGACGGGCTCGTCGCGGCCTCCTGCGGCACCCGTCCGCGAGGCCTGCCGTTGCAGGGGTATCGGGCGCTCGCGCGCTCCATCGGCCGGCTTCCGGACCGCGGCCGCTGGCTGAACGACGCGACCGCGCGCGCGTTCCTCCCTCGCGCCGCGGTCCAGGACATCGTGGCGGGAGGGGTCGCGCTCGAGGCCATGGTGCCGGCACTGCAGGCCGTCGGCGGGATCGACCTGCTCGCGGCCGCCGCCGCCGCTCGCGTGCCCATCTGGTTCGTCAACGGCAGCCTCGACCACTTCCGGATCGAGGAACGCCGTCTCCTCCGCGCCGCGGCCGACGCCCGGCTCGTGCACGTGGCGGGTGCGACCCACATGGTGAGCCTCGCCCGGCCCGACGCGTTCGCCGCCGTCGTCCTCGGTGCCGTGGCCGAGCTCGAGCGCCGAGCGGCGCGCATTGGTGCCGCTCAGGCGTAGCTGGTATCGTTGCCTGTTGGCTTGCGTGTGGGGTCCCACCTCCGCACGATGCGCCGCGACGGCCCCTCTACCGATTGCGGCAACTCGATTCCCGCAGACGAACACGAAAGACGAACCACGTGGCAAACATCAAGTCGCAGATGAAGCGCATCCGGACCAACCGCAAGGCCGAGGAGCGCAACAAGGCCGTCAAGAGCGAGCTGAAGACCGCCGTCCGCCAGGCGCGCGAGGCCATCGCCTCGGGCGACAAGGAGAAGGCGACCAGCGCCGTTCGCGTCGCGACGCGCAAGCTCGACAAGGCCGTGAGCAAGGGCGTCATCCACAAGAACCAGGCCGCGAACCGCAAGTCGGCGATCGCGAAGCAGGCTTCCGCGCTCTGATCCGAGCATCGATCGAAGGCCCCGCACCGTTCGGTGCGGGGCCTTCGTCGTCTCGGTGGCGGTGCCTCAGGCGTGGGTCCGTCCGCGCGCGGCGATGACCCCCACGAGGCGTTCGAGCGCGAACACCGGGTCGCGCTCGGCGCCCTTGACCGCCGCATCGGCGGCGGCGAGCGCCTGGATGGCGGTCCCGAGCCCCTCGTCGTTCCAGCCCGCCAGGTCTCGACGCGCACGATCGACCTGCCAGGGCGCGAGCCCCAGGGATGACGCGCTCGCGCCGCGAGACCCGGCGACCTTCGCCATGGTGCGCACCTTCATGGCGAAGGCGGCCACGATCGGCACCGGATCGGCACCGGAGTCGAGCGCGTGACGGAGGGCGATGAGCGCATCGCCGTGACGGCCCGCGATCGCCGCGTCGGCGACCTCGAAGGCCGTGGTCTCGACGCGACCGCCGTAGTACTTGCGCACCGTCGCCTCGTCGATGTCGCCGGACGCGTCGGCGATGAGCTGCCGACAGGCTGCGGTGAGCTCGCCGAGGTCGTCGCTGAACGCCCCGACGAGCGCGCGGAGCGCTGCCGGTGCGATCCGCCGGCCGGCGAGCCGGAACTCGGCTACGGCGAAGTCCTGCTTCTCGGCGTCGCGCTTCAGTTCGGCGCAGACGATCTCGATGCCGCCGCCCTCCCCCGCGCGCACCGCGTCGAGCAGCTTCTTGCCGCGGTTCCCGCCGCGGTGGCGCAGGACGACCGTGGTGCCCTCCGCCGGTGCGCCGAGGTACTCCAGCGCGTCGAGGAGGAACTCGTCGCTGGCCTTCTCGACGCCGGCGACGCGGATCAGGCGCGGCTCCCCGAAGAGGGACGGGCTGGCGAGCGTGAGCAGCGTTCCGCGCGTGTAGCCGTCGGCCTCGAGATCGGTGACCTCGAGGGCCGGATCCTCGGCGCGAAGGCCGTCGCGGAGCATCGTCATCGCGCGCTCCGCGAGGACGTCCTCGCCGCCGGAGACGAGGACGACCGGCGCGGGTCGTGTGTCGTTCCACGCGAGCTGCGGGATCTTCGCCTTCGACCTCGCCTGGCCGGATCGTGTCGCCACGCCTCTCCTCCCGTCGTGCCGGTCCAGTCTATTGAGCCCCCGCGACACCGGATGCCCGCTCGGTCCACAGGGCGATCCGCTCTCCATCGATCGTGAGCGCCGCCGCGCCGGCTCGGTCGCTGCGCACGGCCGCCGTCCCGGCCTCGTCGAGCGCGTCGAGGGTCGCCGACGTCGGATGTCCGTAGCCGTTGCCGTCGCCCACGCCGATGAGTCCGACCGACGCGTCCAACCGCCGGTACAGCGATGCGCTCTGGTCGGCACTGCCGTGGTGGGCCACCTTGACGACGTCCGCCTCGGCGAGTCCTCCGGTGCGCATCATCGCGTCCTGCGCCTCGCGACCGAGGTCTCCGAGGAACACCGCGCGGTACTCCGGCGTCGTCAGGTCGACGACCACGCTCGCATCGTTCCCGGGCACGGCGCCCTCCCGCGGCCAGGCGATGCGCCACCGTGCCGGGCCGAGTCGTCCGTGCCACCCCGCGACGACCTCGGCGTGCCGCGCTCCGGCGGCGACGAGCGGCGCGAGCGGCCGGTCCGACCTGGCTCCGTCGAGCGGGCCGTGCAGGACGACGTCGACCCGGCCGGCGAGCGCCGTCGCCCCGCCGACGTGGTCGGCGTCCCAGTGGGTGAGCACGGCGACGTCGAGCCGGTCGACGCCCGCCTGCCGGAGGCACCGCAGCAGCGCGTCGGGATCGGGTCCGGCGTCCACGAGCATGACCGCCTCCCCGCTGCGCACGAGGACCGCGTCGCCCTGCCCCACATCGCACTGCCACAGGTCCCACCCGGCGGGGCGTCCCGCCGCCGCGATCGCCGCCGGGCCGGCGGCGGCGCCGAGCGGCACGGCCGTGCAGAGGCACAGGGCGATCGCCGCCGAGACGCGCACGAGGCGCGCGGCGCGGGGCCGCGGCCGGCCGAGCGCCGATACACGGCGGGCGTCGCCGACCAGCACCGCCCCCGCGGCGATGCCGAGCGCCATGACGGCCGCCCCGGGCGCGCCGGGCGGCCACGCGAGGCTCGGCACCGGCATCCGTTCCACGGCGCGCGCGAGCAGCGCGATCCAGGTCGCCGGCACCCAGGCCACCTGGAGCGCGGCCACGCCGACCGACGGCAGCACCGGAAGCAGGAGGCACCCGGCGAGCCCGGCGACCGTGGCGATCGGGGCAGCGGGAGCGGCGAGCAGGTTCGCGGGCACCCCGTAGACCGGGATCACGGGCTCGAGCAGCACGAGCACCGGCTGGCAGGCGAGTTGCGCCGCGAGCGGGATCGCGACGACCACGGCCAACGGGCGGGGCATCCAGCGCGCGAGCAGCGCTCCCAGCGGGGCGGACCACAGCACGAGGCCCGCGGTCGCGCACGCCGACAGCGCGAACCCGGCATCGCGCGCGTACCAGGGATCGAGCGCGAGCAGGCCGATCACGGCGACGGAGAGGGCCGGTACGCCGCCACCGCCGCGAGCGGTCGCGCACGCGACGAGGACGACGATCGCCATCGCCGAGGCGCGCACCACGCTCGCCTCGGGCGTCACGAGCGCCGCGAAGCCGCCGAGCGCCGTCAGCGCGACAACCACCCGCCCTGCTCGACCGAGTCCGACGAGTCCGGCGACCCAGAACGCGCCGGCGGTCACCAGGGCGCAGTTCGCGCCGGAGACGGCCGTGAGGTGCGTGAGCGATGCGGTCGTCATCGCCGCTCGCAGGTCGTCGGAGACGCGCGAGGTGTCGCCGATCGCGAGCCCCGGGACGAGGGCGCCGCCGTCGCCGCCGAGCCCCGACGAGGCGGTGGCGAGTGCCCGTCGGAGCGGATGCGTCCACGCGAGGTACGGCGGCGCCGGGCCGCTCGACAGGATCCGTGCGACATCGAGGCGATATGCCGCGCGTCGCGTGTCGTCCGTCTCGGACGGCGTGCCGAGCACGACCAGCGTGGAGCCGAACCCCGCGGCGGCCGCCGTCGCGGGCATCGTCACGTCGACCCGTACGGACACCGGCCCGGTGGACCGAGGCGGGTCGCCGACGGCGAGGACCGTCGCGGGCGCTCGCAGCGCAGGCTCCTGCACCCATGGCGCGGTGCGTGCGGGGCGCGGGGCGGCGTCCAGCCGGAGGACGACCCCGATCGACGCTCGCTGATCGGCCGCGGCAGCGAGCTCCGTCGGGTGACGGTGCGCGATCACGATCGTCGCGGTCGTGGAGACGAGTGCGGCCGCGGCGGCCGCGACCAGGGTCGCGGCGACGGCCCGCCCGAGTGCCCCGGTCGTGCGCCGCGTTCCGATGCGAGCCCCGCCATCGCCGGGTGCGCGACGCCCGATCCGGAGCAGGACCACGAGCGCGGCGCTTGCGATCGTCCAGGCGGCGACCGCCGCGGACCATGGCGGCAGGCCGATCTCCTCCGAGCCCGTGGCGAGCAACGCGGCGGCCCAGGCGACGGCGGCGGGACCGAGCAGGCGGAAGTCGTGTCGTCGCACTCAGAGGCTCACGAGGTCGACGAGCCCCGCGTAGATCGCATCGCCGATTCCCGCGACCTCGAGCAGCTGGGCCACGTCGGTGAACGGGCCGTTCGCCTCGCGCCAGTCGATGATGCGCTGTGCGAGCGCGGGGCCGATGCGCGGGAGCGTGTCGAACTCGGCGGCATCCGCGCGGTTGAGGCTGACGAGCCCGCCCGATGCCCCGCCGCCGGTGGCACCCGAGGCCGCCGTCGCCGGCGGCACCTCGCCGACGCGCGGAACCACGAGCTGCTCGCCGTCCGCCACCGTCCTCGCCAGGTTCACGCCGCCCGGGTCGGCGTCGGCGGTCACCCCGCCGGCCGCCGCGATCGCGTCGACGACCCTCGCACCCGTCGCGAGCTCCACGATGCCGGGCGCCTCGACCGCGCCGAGCACGTGCACCAGGATCGTCGGCTCGCCCCCGGTGCCGGCATCGCCGACCGACGCGGCGTCCGGCGTGCCGGGCTCGGCCGCCGACGTCCCGGGATCACCGTCGCGGACGAGATCGCCCTGGGTTCCCCCGCCCGACGCCGCGAAGGAGGTGAGCGCCGAGATCGCGACGGCGAGGACGAACAGGGCGACCGCTGCGCCGACCGCGATGCGGGACCGGGGTCGAGCACGCGAGCCGGACAGCGGAGCGAGCGGGTCGTCGGTCGTGGCGTCGGTCACGCCGCGACGCTAGCCACCGCACCAGGGGCGCAGCGCGGCGCGGCGCGGCGACGGCGGGCCGGCGCCCGGCCGCGGCGCCTCGGGAGGACGGGTCGGCGCCGACCGCCGACCCGGGTGGATCAGCCCCGCGTGGCGATGTTCACGAGCTTCGGCGCACGCACGATCACGTTCACGATCTCCCGGTCGCCGACCGACCGTGCGACCGCGGCCGAGGCGCGCGCGAGCGCCTCGAGCTCCTCGGCGGCGATCTTCGGCGACACCTCGAGGCGGTCGCGGACCTTGCCGTCGACCTGCACGATGGCCGTGACCGACTCCTCGATGAGCAGCGCCGGGTCGGCCTTGCGCCAGACGACGTTGGCGACCGTGGGCTCGTAGCCGAGCCGCTCCCACATGTCCTCCGCCGTGTACGGCGCGAAGAGGTCGAGGATCATCGCCGTGACCTCGGCCGCCTCGCGGACGGCGGCGTCACCGGCGCCCGGACCGGAGTCGATCGCCTTGCGCGTCGCATTCACGAGCTCCATGAGCCGCGCGACGATCACGTTGAACTTGAACGCCTCGGCCAGGCCGGGCGCGTCCGCGAGCAGGCGGTGCGTCATGCGACGCAGTGCCGGGTCGCCCGACTTCCACTCGATGTCGGGGCTCGAGGTCACCTCGCCGGAGATGCGCCACGCCCGTGCCAGGAACTTCGCGGCACCCACCGGCGAGACGTCCGCCCAGTCGATGTCGTCCTCGGGCGGGCCCGCGAACGCCATGGTGACGCGCAGCGCGTCGGCGCCGTGCGCCGACAGCTCGGACGCGAACTCGACGAGGTTGCCCTTCGACTTCGACATCTTCGTGCCGTCCATGATGACCATGCCCTGGTTGAGCAGCGATGTGAACGGCTCGGTGAAGGCGAGGTACCCGAGGTCGAAGAGGACCTTCGTGATGAAGCGCGAGTACAGCAGGTGCAGGATGGCGTGCTCGACGCCGCCGACGTACTGGTCGACCGGCATCCACTTCTCGGCCTCGGCCGGGTCGAACGCCTGCGTCTCGTCGTTCGGGTTCAGGTACCGCAGGTAGTACCACGAGCTGTCCACGAAGGTGTCCATCGTGTCGGAGTCCCGGCGCGCGTCGCCGCCGCACGACGGGCACGCGACGCGGGCCCACTCCTCGGCGGCGCCGAGCGGGCTCGCGCCCTTCGGGCTGAGGTCGAGCCCCGCGGCGTCGGGAAGCCGGACCGGCAGGTCGGCCTCGGGCACGGGGACCTCGCCGCACTGCTCGCAGTGGATGACCGGGATCGGCGTGCCCCAGTAGCGCTGCCGCGAGATCAGCCAGTCGCGCAGCCGGTAGTTCTTCGCCGAACGGCCGAGCCCGCGCTCCTCGAGGATCTCGATGGCGCGGCGGATCGCATTGGTCTTGCTGAGCCCGTTGAGCGGGCCCGAGTTCATGAGCCGCCCTTCACCGGTGAGCGCGATGCCCGTGCCGGCGGGGTCGAGCGTCGGGAGGTCGTCCATCGGCAACGGCACGCCGTCCTCGTCGACCGGGATCACCGGGATCACCCCGGTGACGGGCGCGTTCGTGTCGACGACCACGCGCACGGGCAGCTCGAACGCCCGCGCGAAGTCGAGGTCGCGCTGGTCGTGCGCGGGAACGGCCATGATCGCGCCGTGCCCGTAGTCGGCCAGCACGTAGTCGGCGGCCCAGATCGGCAGGCGCTCGCCGTTGAGGGGGTTGGTCGCGTAGCGCTCGAGGAAGACGCCCGTCTTCGGGCGGTCGGTCGCGAGGCGGTCGATGTCGCTCTCGGCGCGCACCCCGTCGAGGTACTCGCCGAACCGGGCGCGGACCTCGTCCGATGCGCCCGCGGCGAGCTCCTCGGCCAGCGCCGAGTCGGGGGCGACGACCATGAAGGTCGCGCCGTACAGGGTGTCGGGCCGGGTCGTGAAGACCGTCACGGGCTCGTCGCGACCCTCGATCGCGAAGTCGACGTCGGCGCCGGAGGATCGGCCGATCCAGTTGCGCTGCATCGTGAGGACCTTGCCGGGCCACTTGCCCTCCAGCTGGCGGAGGTCGTCGACCAGGCGGTCGGCGTAGTCCGTGACCCGGAAGTACCACTGCGTCAGCGCCTTCTTGGTGACGACGGCGCCGCAGCGCTCGCAGTGGCCGTCGACGACCTGCTCGTTCGCGAGCACGGTCTGGTCGACGGGGCACCAGTTGACCTGCCCCTCCTTGCGGTACGCGATGCCCTTCTCGTAGAGCTTCAGGAACAGCCACTGGTTCCAGCGGTAGTACTCGGGGTCGCTCGTGTGCAGTTCGCGCGACCAGTCGAACGACGGCGCGTACTGCTTGAACGAGCGCTTCTGCTGCTCGATGTTGGCGTACGTCCACTTGAGCGGGTCGGCACCGCGCTTGATCGCGGCGTTCTCGGCGGGCAGGCCGAACGAGTCCCACCCGATCGGGTGCAGCACGTCGAAGCCCTGGTGACGCCAGTAGCGCGCCGACGCGTCGCCGAAGCCGAAGGCCTCCGCGTGGCCCATGTGCAGGTCGCCCGACGGGTACGGGAACATGTCGAGCACGTACTTCCGGGGGCGCGTGTCACCGGGACGCGCCGCGCGGAAGGGCTCGAGCTCCTCCCACACCGGAAGCCACTTCGCCTGGATGGCGGCGAAGTCGTAGGTGCCTGACTCGACCTGCGTGGGGTCCTGCTGGTGTGCCACGTGACTCTCAATCGTGATGCGCGGGGTGGGGATGCCCGGGAGATGGGCGCGCACGACGGGCGCCCGGACGTCAAGCCTACTCAATGCCCGGGCGGGTGGGTCCGGGCTCGACCGCCGCCCGGACGTCCTCGTCTGCCGGGGCGTCCGGCGCGGGCCAGGGCGGCGGCGCCTCGCCGCCGAGCACGGCGATCAGGGCGCGGGCCTTCACACGGGTCTCCTCGACCTCCTCGTCCGGGTCGGAGAGCGCGGTGATCCCGCCGCCGGCGCCGATCGAGGCACCCTGCGGGGTGAGCACGATGGAGCGGATGACCATCGCGAGGTCCGCGGTCCCGTCGACCCCGAGGCATCCGAACGTCCCGGAGTACACGCCGCGCGGGCCCTGCTCGAGCTCGTGCAGGATCGACATGGCCGAGAGCTTCGGCGCCCCGGTCATCGACCCGGCGGGGAATGCCGAGCGCACGGCGTCGAGCGCGGTGAGCGGATGGCGCAGTCTCGCCGTGACCGTCGAGACGAGCTGGTGCACGTGCGGGTACTCCTCGACCTCGAGCAGGTGCGGCACGCGCACGGTGCCGAGCTCGGCGATGCGACCGAGGTCGTTGCGCATGAGGTCGACGATCATCAGGTTCTCCGCGCGCTCCTTCTCGCTCGCGCGGAGCTCGGCGCGCAGGGCGGCATCGGCCTCGGGATCATCCGATCGCGGCCGGGTGCCCTTCATCGGCTTGGTGGCGACGGTGCCGTCGGGTTCGACCAGGAGGAACTGCTCGGGCGAGGCGCTGAGCAGCGCGACGTCGTCGATCCGGACGAAGCCGCCGTGGTGGCTGGGGCTGGAGGCGCGCAGGGCGAGGTAGGCGGCGACCGGGTCCGGGCGCACGTCGATGTCCACGCGGTTGGTGAGGCAGAGCTGGTAGGCGTCGCCGCGCGTGATGGCCGCCTGGCAGTCGGCGATCATCCGGCGGTATTCGCGCGGGCCGTGCCGCCATCGCGTCGGCGCCGGTCCGGCCGTCTGCGGCCGCTCCGTCGTGGCCGGCGGACGCGCTCCGCCGCTCGCCGTCGCATCGAGGTCCGCGAGCGCGTCGGCGGTGCGGCGCGCCCACCGCGCACCGGCGGATCCCTCTCCGGCCCCGGGGTCGTCGTCGAGCCACTCGAGGCGGATGCGCCGCGGCGCGTGCTCGAACACCACGACCCGGTCGGCGAGGAAGAAGGCGGCCTCCGGAGTCGCGGTCAGCGCCGCCGGGACGTCGAGGGTGCGTGCGCCGAACTCGTACGCGAACCATCCGTGCCATCCGACCGCGGCGCGTGCGCCGTTCGGCGCGACCAGCTCGCCGGGTGCGCCCACGTGCGCGCCCAGTTCGGCGTACACGCGATCGGGGTCGTCGCCTCCCCCCGCGACGACGGTCGGCGCATCCGGGCCGCCGATCGCGATGACGCTGCGACCGTCGCTCGCCTCGTCTCCGCCGTCGAGCCACGCGACGCGGCGCGCGTCGGCCCCGAGCGCGAGGAACACCGCGGCGGGCTCGCGCCATCCGGGCAGCGCGACGCTGCGGATCCGACGGGGCATCCCCTCAGCCTAGGCCCCGCGCGGTGCGGTCCGACGGGCGTGCCGGCCGCGCACGGCCGGCCCCGTGGGCCTCAGCGACCCGGGAGGTGCAGTTCCCGGTCGACGAGGCCGGCCGGAGCGCCCGTGTGCGAGATGAGGACCACCGATCGGTGCGGTCCCGCGGCGCTGAGCAGGTCGGCGAGGAGCGCGTCGGCGCGCTCGCCGTCGACGCTCGCGGTCGGCTCGTCGAGCACCAGCACCGGGAAGTCGGCGAGCATTGCGCGGGCGAGCGCGATCCGCTGCGCCTGTCCCCCGGACACGAGTCCGCCGCGCTCGCCGACCGGCGCGTCGAGGCCGCCTCGCTCGGCGACCCAGTCGCCGAGGCCGACGCGATCGAGCACGTCGAGCAGGTCGCGGTCGGTCGCGGTGTCCCGGGCGAAGAGCAGGTTCTGCCGGATGTCCTCGTCGAACAGCCAGGGGCGCTGCTCCACCAGGCCGATCGACCGGCGCACCGCGCCCGGATCGAGCTCGCGCGCCTCGACCCCGTCGAGGCGGAACGACCCCTCGTATTCGACGAACCGCACGAGCACGTGCGCCAGCGTGGTCTTGCCCGCGCCGGACGGCCCGGTCACGAGGATGCGTTCGCCGGGGGCGACGTCGAGGTCGACGTGGTCCAGGTGCGCCGCCGCTGCGGCGTTCGCGACCCCAGCCGCGACCTCCGCTCCCGCGGCGCTGCGGGGCCAGCGCGCGCTGACGCCGCGCAGGCGCAGCGACGGCGCCGTGCCGCCCGAGCGCACCCCGCCGACGTCGGCCCCGGTCGTCGCGCCGGCGCGACGCGAACGCGGGATCTCCGCGGGCACCTCCGCCGGCACCGCGTCCGCGACGCGCCGGGCGCTCGCCCGGACGACGCGGAGGGAGCCCACCGCCACCGGGATCGCCGCGCCGACCTCGGCGATCGCGAGCGGGACGAGGCACAGCACGGCGAAGGTCGGCCCGTCGATCCTCCCGCCCGCGAGGAGCGGCTGCGCGGCGCCGAGGCTCGCCGCCGCGGCGACCGCGCCGACCGCGCTCATGGCCGCCGCGGCGAGGCCGACCGCAGCGGCCCGGGTCCGCGTCGCGCGTTCCAGTCGGGCGCCGAGCGAGCGGATCCGCGCGCGACCGCCGTCGGCCGCGTCGTAGGCGACGAGCACGTCCAGCGCCTGCACGTGCTCGACGATCGCCGCCTGCAGCTCGCCGCGCAACGGGGCGAGCCGGGCGTCGGCGCGAGCCGCGAGGACCGCCTGCGCCAGCGCGGCCACGCCGATCCCGCCGATCAGGCAGGCGCCGATCGCGAGCGCCGGCGCCGGTGCGAGCCAGGTGAGCCAGGCGAACGTGGCGACGAGCACCACGGAGGCGCTCGCGAGCGGCTCGACGATCCGCAGCGACACGTGCTGCAGGTCGTCGACGTCGCCGACGAAGCGGGCGAGCAGGTCACCCCGACGCGTCGAGGCGAGCCCGGCGGGCGCGAGTGGCAGCATCCGCTCGTACACCCCGACGCGGATGTCGGCGAGCTGGCGGAAGGCGGCGTCGTGGCCGGCGAGGCGCTCGAGGTACCGGAACACGGCGCGTCCGATGGCGAACGCGCGGACTCCGACGACGCCGAGCGAGAGGTACAGGATCGGGGGCTGCTCCGCGGCGCGCGCGATCAGCCATCCACTGGCCGCGAGGAGGGCCACGCTCGACAGTCCGGCGAGCACGCCCATCAGCACCGACGGCAGGAGGCGCCGCGCCGGCGGCACGGCCTGCCGCAGGACGGCGCGCGCGGGATCAGGCATGCGCGACCTCCGGGACGGCGACGACCGTGTCCGCGGCGTCGGCGAGGGCCGCGCGGTGCGTCGCGACCAGGATGATCCGCCCGGACCGTGCCAGCTCGACGAGCGCGGCGGCCATCGCCGCCTCGCGCTCCGCGTCGAGCGCCGACGTCGGCTCGTCGAGCAGGAGCAGCGGGAGGTCGCGGGCGAGCGCGCGATGCACCGCACGGGCCACGGCGACCCGCTGGGCCTGCCCGCCCGAGAGTCCCACGCCCGACGGGCCGAGCGCGAGCCCGGGGTCGACGTCGACGCCGGCGGTCCGCAGCGCCTGTTCGAGCAGTGCGCCGTCGGCGTCCTCGGCGCCGAGGCGCACGTTCTCCGCGACCGTGCCCTCCACCAGGTGCGGCACCTGCCCGGCCCACGCGATGCGCGAGCGCGCGGCCGCGCCGAGCCGGGCCCCGTCGAGCGAGAGCTCGCCCGTGCACGCCGCGAAGCCGAGCATCGCCGCGAACAGGGACGACTTGCCGGACCCGCTCGGACCGGTGATGGCGACCAGTCGCCCGCGGGTCGCATCCAGGTCGATCGGCCCGACCACCGTGCGGCCGTCGCGCTCGACGACGACCCTGCGTGCCCGCAGCCCGGATTCCCCGCCTCCGGCAGTGCTCGGGCCGACGTCGACGGCGCCGGGCGCCTGTGGTCCGGCCTCCTCCGCGCCGTTCGCGCGCTCCGCGGCGTCGAGCAGGTCGAGCGCGTCGCGCGAGGCCTCGAGCCCCGCGGTCGCGGAGTGGAAGGCGGCGCCGACGTTGCGCACCGGCAGGAACACCTCGGGAGCGAGGATCAGCACGAACAGCCCCGGGGCGAACGACATGTCGCCGGCGACCAGGCGCAGCCCGATCGAGACCGCGACGAGCGCGACCGACAGGCTGCCGGCGAGCTCGAGCGTGAACCCCGAGAGGAAGGTGACGCGGAGCACCTTCATGGTGCTCGATCGGTAGGCGTCGGTCACCGTCCGGATCCGACGCGACTGCCGCTCGGCGCGGCCGAAGACCTTCAGCGTCGACAGGCCGCCGACGACCTCGAGGAAGCCGCGCGAGAGGGCCTGCAGCCGATCCCACTGCCGTCGCTGCACGGCCTCGGTGGCCATGCCGATGAGCGCCATGAACACCGGGATCAGCGGCAGGACGATCACGAGGATCAGCCCGGAGAGCCAGTCGGCCGTCCACGCCGCGATCACGAGGACGGGCGTGGCGATCGCGGTCAGCAGCAGCTGCGGGACGTAGCGGCCGAAGTACTCGTCGAGCGCGTCGAGGCCGGGGCCGAGCAACGTCGCCGCACCCGCCGTCGTCACGTCCCGCCGCCCGGCGGACCGATCCATCGCGGCGAGCAGCTCGTCGCGGAGCTCGGCCTTCACGCGCATCGCGCCGGCGGCGGAGACCCACTCCCAGAGCCAGCCCGCCAGCGCCCGCGCGCTGGCGGCACCGAGCAGGACCACGACGACCGATCCGGCGCCTCCGGGGACGTCCCCCTCGATGAGCCCGACGACGAGCGTCGCGAGCGCCCACGCGAACGCGACGACGGCGCCGGCCTGGAGCAGGGCCAGCGCGCCGCCCGCGGCGAGGAGGCCGCGGGCGGCGTGGGAGCGCCGCAGCAGGCGGGGGTCGAGCGGCCGCACGTCAGTGCACGGCTGCGGGATCGATCGTCTGGCGCGTGATCCGCTTGCGGAACACCCAGTACGTCCAGCCCTGGTACAGCAGGATCAGCGGCAGGAAGACCAGCGCGGTCCAGCTCATCACCGTGAGCGTGTACGGCGTGCTCGACGCGTTGGCGATGGTGAGGCTGTTCGCCGGGTCGTTCGATGCGGGCATGACCTCGGGGAACAGCGCGGCGAACAGCGCGAACACGGCCGCGCCGATGGTGGCGGCCATGAGCGTGAACGCGACCCGCTCGGCCCCGCGGCCGTTGGCGAGCCACGCGCCGATCAGGGCGAGCGCCGCGACCGCGGCGAGGCCCCAGAACCACTCGGTGCCGTGGGCGAGCCCCGTCCAGACCAGGAACGACGCGGCCACGACGATCGTCAGCAGCCCCGCCCGCGCGGCGAGGCGCCGGGCGCGCCGCCGGATGTCGCCGTCGGTCTTCAGCGCGACGAACACGACGCCGTGCGTGAAGAACAGCAGGAGCGTGGTGAGCCCCCCGAGCAGCGCGTACGGGTTCAGCAGGTCGAACAGGGTCCCGGTGTAGTTGTGGTCGGCATCCAGCGGCACGCCCTGCACGACGTTCGCGAACGCGACGCCCCAGAGCAGCGCGGGCACCGCGGAGCCCACGATCAGCATCCAGTCGAACCGGCGCTTCCACTCGGCCTCCGGGCGCTGGTGCCGGTACTCGAACGAGACGCCGCGGACGATCAGCGCGAGGAGGATGAGCAGCAGCGCGAGGTAGAACCCCGAGAAGAGGGTCGCGTACCACTCGGGGAAGGCCGCGAACATGGCGGCGCCGGCCACGATCACCCAGGTCTCGTTGAGGTCCCAGACCGGGCCGATGGTGTTGATGAGCACGCGCCGGTCGGTGTCGTCCCTGCCGAGGAACGGCAGCGACATCCCGACACCGAAGTCGAAGCCGTCGAGCACGAAGTAGCCGACGAAGAGGAAGGCGACGATCCAGAACCAGAGCACTGCGAGATCCATGTCCGTCTCCTCCTAGTAGACCGTTGCGGTGTGCTGGACCTCGCCCGTCTCCGGGTCCGGCGGGGCGATCTCGGGTGGTCCCTTCCGGACGGCCCGGATGATGAGCCGCACCTCGACGACCGCGAGGATGCCGTAGACGAGGGTGAACGCGACGAGCGAGATGAGCACGTCGAGCGCGGTCACGTTCGGCGACACCGCCGACTCGGTGGGCAGGAGGCTGAAGACGATCCAGGGCTGCCGGCCCATCTCGGTGAAGATCCAGCCGACGATCATCGCCGCGAGCGAGAGCGGGAAGCTCCACACCGCGACGTTCCACACCCAGCGCTGCCGCGGCATCCGGCCCTTGCGCGTGAGCCAGAGCCCGACGATCGCGACGAGCACGTGCAGCATGCCGAGGCCGATCATCCAGCGGAACGCCCAGTACGTGACCCAGATGATCGGCGCGTAGTCGCCCGGGCCGTACAGCTCGGCGTACTGCGCCTGAAGGTCGTTGATGCCCTCGACGCAGCCGTCGAACGAGTGCGTCGAGAGCAGTGAGAGCAGGTAGGGCACGCGGATCGAGAACAGCTCGGTCGTGCCGTCGGGCGTGCCGAGCGTGAACAGCGAGAACGAGGCCGCGGCGCCGCAGACCGTGTCGTAGGTCGCCTCGGCGGCGGCCATCTTCATGGGCTGCGTCGCGACCATCGCGAGGCTCAGCTGGTCGCCGAAGAAGGTCGTGAGCGCGGCCGAGACGAGCATGCCCCAGAGTCCGAACTTCAGCGCCGGGCGCATCGTGTCGAGGTGCTGGTTGCGGGCGAGGTGCCACGCCGCGGCACTGATGATGAGGCCGGAGCTGACCATGAAGGAGGCCGCGATCGTGTGCGGGAACGCCGCGAGTGCGACCTGGTTGGTCAGCAGGGCCCAGATGTCGGTGAGCTCGGCGCGCCCGCGCTCGGCGTTCATCTCGTAGCCCACCGGGTTCTGCATGAACGCGTTGGCGGCGATGATGAAGTACGCGGACAGGATGGTGCCGATCGCGGTCGCCCAGATGGTCGCGAGGTGCAGCTTCTGCGGCAGGCGGTTCCACCCGAAGATCCAGAGGCCGATGAACGTGGCCTCGAGGAAGAACGCGAGGAGGCCCTCGAGCGCCAGCGGCGCGCCGAACACGTCGCCGACGAACCGCGAGTACTCCGACCAGTTCATCCCGAACTGGAACTCCTGGACGATGCCGGTGACCACGCCCATCGCGAAGTTGATCAGGAAGATCGTGCCGAAGAACCTCGTGATCCGGAGGTACTCGACCTTGCCGGTGCGCACCCACGCCGTCTGGAAGATCGCCGCCGAGGTGGCCAGGCCGATCGTGATCGGGACGAACAGGAAGTGGTAGACCGTCGTGAGCCCGAACTGCCAGCGCGCGAGCAGGAGCGGATCGAGGAGGTCGTTCACCGGGTCCCCTTTCGTGGGTGTCGGCCTGCGGGCCAGGCGCTGCATCACACCGTAGGACACATTTTCTACACAGCGTAGAACCATTCGCCCCTTGCGCGCTATCCTCGACGTATGGCAGGCCTCGGAGAACTGGAGCGCTCCATCATGGAGCAGCTCTGGGCGGGCGAATCGGCGCTCACCGCGAACGAGGTGCGCGACCGGCTCGCGGCATCCGCCGCACCCGGGAAGTCGCCCGCGACGACGACGGTGCTCACGGTGCTGTCGCGGCTCGAGCGCAAGGGCTTCGTGGGTCGCGATCGCGACTCCCGGCCGCACCGGTACTCCGCGCTCCTCTCCCGCGCCGACCACACGGCCGAGCTCATGCACGAGGTGCTCTCCGCGTCCTCCGACCGAGACGCCGCGCTGGCGCGCTTCATCGGCACCGCGAGCACGGGCGAGGCGAACACCCTCCGCCGGCTCCTCGACGACCTCGTGCGCCACTGAGGTGACCGCCGCCGCCCTGCTGCTCGGCGCGCTGGCGCTCGCGCTCGCGTGGCCCGTCCCGCTCGCGCTCTCGCGGGCCGAATGGCCGTCCCGCTCGCCCGCGACCGCGCTCGTGCTGTGGCAGGGCATCGCCCTCGGCGGCGGCCTGTCGATGATCGGCTCGCTGCTCGCCTTCGGCGCGGCACCGGCCGGATCCCTCGAGGGCGCCGCCGCGGCGCTGCTGCCCGCCGTCGCCGGGGGTCCGATCCCCGCGGGCTTCGGCGTCCTCCACCTCGCGGCACTCACCCTCGCGGTCGGGCTCGCCGTCCACCTCGCCCTCAACCTGGCGTCGACGGCGCTGCGCGCGGAGCGTTCGCGACGACGCCAGCACCGGCTCATCGACCTCCTCGCCGGTCCGGAGATGTCGGACTCGGGTGCGCGCGTCCTGGCCCACCCCCTTCCGGCCGCCTACTGCGTCCCGGGCCTGCGGACCGCCACGGTCATTACCGAGGGCCTGGTCGACCTCCTCGACGAGGACGAACTGCGCGCCGTGATCGCCCACGAGCGGGCGCACCTCGGACAGTTCCACCACCTCGTGCAGCTCGCGTTCCGCGCCTGGCACGCGGCGCTGCCCTGGTTCCCGATCGCGAACCGCGCCGAGCGCTCCGTCTCGGTGCTCACCGAGATGCTCGCCGACGACGCCGCGCGGGCACAGGTCGGCGCCGAGCCCCTCCGGACCGCGCTGCTGCGCGTCGGCACGGCGGGCGCCCCGAGCGGGCTCACCGAGGGCGACGGCGCCGCGGCGGCCGACGAGGACACGCTCGAACGCCGGGTCCTGCGGCTCGGCCGGAGCGGAGCGCCCCTGGAGGCTCCCTCGCGCCTGACGGCCCGCCTGCTCGCGGTCGGGATGGTGGCCGTCCCGGCCTGCGTCATCGCCGTCATCGCCTTCTGAGTCGGCGTGGAGCCGGAACCCCTAGGCTCGAGACGTGAACGACCTGCTGGACGGGATCCTCCAGACGGTGGCGGACGTGAACCCCGTGCTCCGCACGGTGCTGGCTGGCCTGGCGATCATGCTCGAGACGTCCGTGCTCGTCGGGCTCGTGGTGCCGGGCGACACCATCGTGATCGTCGCATCGACCGGGGTCGAGAGCGGCGTCGAGTTCATCGCCCTCGCGCTCGCGATCATCGCCGGAGCGCTGGTCGGCGAGAGCGTCGGGTTCGCGATCGGACGCTGGTTCGGGCCCCGCATCCAGCAGTCGCGACTGGGCCGTCGCATCGGCGAGGAGAACTGGCACCGCGCGCAGCACTACCTCGCGCGTCGCGGAGGCCCCGCGGTGTTCATCTCGCGATTCCTGCCGGTCCTGCACTCGCTGGTGCCGCTCACCGTGGGCATGAGCGAGATGACCTACCGGCGCTTCCTCGCGTGGACGGCGCCCGCCTGCGTGATCTGGTCGTTCGCCTACGTCGGGGTGGGCTCGGCCGCGGCCGAGGGCTACCGGGAGCTCAGCGACCGCCTGCACGGCGCCGGGTACCTCTTCGTCGCGGTGATCGTGGTGTTCCTCATCCTCGCCTGGCTCGGCAAGCGGCTCCTCCTCCGCCTCGAGGCGCGGCACATGGCCGCCGACGCCTCGGCGACCCGGGCCGCGGACGCGGCGGGCTCGGAGCTCCCCTCGCCCCCGAAGCCGTCGACGTCGGCGACCGGCCCCGGAACCGACGAGGAGGGGCCGGCCGCCGCAGCGACCGACCCCTCCCGACGCGGAGGCGAGGCCTAGGCCAGGCCGTTCTCCGACAGCCACTCGGCGGCGATCTCGTCGGACGAGCGCTGCTCGTTGACGCTCTCCGAGTTCAGCTGCACGAGGTCCTCGGGACTCATGGCGGCGCTGATCTCGTCGATGATCGCCGCGATCTCGTCGGTGACCTTCTCACTCGCGAGCGGCACGACGTTCGAGGCGAGGAACAGCCCCTCCGGGTCCTCGAGGGTCACGAGGTCGTTGGTGGCGATGTTCGGATCGGCGCTGAAGATGTTCACCATCTGCACCTGGCCGTCGGTCAGCGCCTTGATCGTGAGCGCGCCGCCGGAGTCCTGGATGGCCGTGAACGCGACGTCGACGCCGTACACGTCCGCGAGGCCCTCCGGACCGTAGGGCCGCGTCTCGAGCTCGGCGTTGCCGCCGAGCGTGATCGGCGTCGACACGTCCTTCAGGTCGGCCAGGCTCGTCACGCCGTTCTCCTCGGAGAACTCGCTGGTGACGTTGTAGGAGTCCTGGTCGGTCGCGGGCGACTGCTCGAGCACCCGGAGCCCGTCGGGCAGCGCGCCCTCCAGCTCGGCGTACACGTCGTCGCTCGACGTCGCGGTGGTGTCGGGAACGTAGTACTGCAGCAGGTTCCCGGTGTACTCCGGGAACAGGTCGATGTTCCCCGCCTCGATCTCGGGCAGGTAGACCTCGCGCTGGCCGATGTTGAAGTCGCGCTGCACGGTGTAGCCGTTCGCCTCCAGCGCCTGCGCGTAGATCTCCGCGATGATCTCGTTCGAGTAGTACTCCTGCGAGCCGACGACGATCGTCTCGCCGCCGCCCTCACCGGTGCCTGCCGGTTCGTCGTCGAGGGGATCCCCCGACGCACACCCTGCCAGGGCCACTGTCGCCCCGACCGCGACCGCCGCCAATGCGACGAGCCGGCCTCTTCCAGTCACGGACCTCATGATGCGTTTCCCTTCGTGGTCGGAGCGGTCGTCACGACCGCCCCACGGCCGCCCTCGGCCGGGACGGCCGGGGGCGGAGCCTGTCGGCGTCGCGCGCGGCGAGCACGCCCGCCGGCACGACGAGGCGCTGGAGGCCGGCGAACACGGCGTCGAGCACCAGCGCGAGCGCGATCACGAGGATCGACGCCGCGAGCGTGAGCGGGTAGTCCCGCGTCTGCAGTCCGAGGAAGAGGTACTCGCCGAGTCCCGGTCCGCCGACGTAGGCGGCGAGGGTCGCGGTCGCGACGACCTGCAGCACGGCCGAGCGGATCCCGCCCATGATCGTCGGGAGGGCGAGCGGGAGCTCGACCTTGCCGATGATCTGCGCCTCGGTCATGCCCATGCCGCGCGCGGCATCCACCGTGCGCCGGTCGACAGCGCCGATCCCGGCGTACGCTCCCGCGAGGACGGGCGGGATCGCGAGCACGACGAGCGCGACGAACGGCGCGAGGATGCCGACGCCGAGCGCGAACGCGACGAGGACGAGCAGTCCGAGGGTCGGCAGCGCCCGAAGCCCGCCCGACACGACGACGGCGGCTTCGCGACCACGACCCGTGTGGCCGATGGCGGCGCCGACGGGCAGGGCGATCACGGCCGCGGTCGCGACGACCGCCAGGCTGAACACGAGGTGGAACCAGAGGTTGGCGGCGATGCCGCCCTGGCCGGCCCAGTTCGCCGGGTCGAGGATCCAGGCGAGGGCCTCGCCGAACAGGCTCATGCGACGGCCCCCTCCGGGTCGCGGATGCTGCGGCGCCGGCCACGGCCCCACTTCCGGGTCTCGACCCAGGGCAGGAGCGCGCGGCCCAGGAGCACGGCGGCGAAGTCGAGCACCAGCGCGAGCGCGACGGTCATGACGACACCGGTCGCGACCTCGACCTGGATCCCGCGCTGGAACCCGTCGGTGAACAGCGACCCGAGGCTCTGGATGCCGAGGACCGCGCTGACGGTGACGAGGCTCACGGTGCTCACGATCACGACGCGCAGACCGGCCAGCAGGGTCGGCCCGGCCAGCGGCAGCTCCACGCTCCAGAACCGCCGGACGCCCGAGTAGCCCATGGCGGTGGCCGAGAGCCGAACGTCCGGGTCGACGTCGGCGAACCCGTCGGCCGCGGTGCGGACCATCAGCGCGATGCCGTACAGCGTCAGGACGATGACGACGTTGACCGGGGCGCGCAGCGACGTGCCGATGATGCCGGGGATGGCGATGAACAGGGGCAGCGACGGGATGGCGTACAGGATGCCCGCGAGCCCGAGCAGCACGCCGCGCGACCAACGGTACCGCCAGGCGGCCCAGCCGATCGGAACGGAGATCACGAAGCTCAGGATGATGGTGGGCACCGACAACGCCAGGTGCACGAGCGTCAGCTCCCACACCTCGTCCAGGTTGTTCCAGAGCCAGTTCACGTCGCGAGGACCCCGGCCGGGCGGCCCTCCTCGTCGACGACGATCCGCCGCCCGTCGACCTCCTCGAGGCGGAGGGTCCGCTTCCCCCGGTCGGCGCCGATGAACCCGGCGACGAAGTCGTCGGCGGGCGACGCGAGGATCTCGGACGGTGCGCCCCGCTGGACGATCTCGCCGCCGGTCCGGAGGATGACGACCTGGTCGCCGAGCAGGAACGCCTCCTCGATGTCGTGCGTGACGAACACGACCGTCTTGCCGAGCTCGCCCTGCAGGCGGAGCAGCTCCTGCTGCAGCTCGGAGCGCACGATGGGGTCCACCGCACCGAAGGGCTCGTCCATGAGCAGGATGTTCGGGTCGACCGCGAGGCCCCGGGCGACGCCGACGCGCTGCTGCTGCCCGCCGGAGAGCTGCCCCGGGTACCGGTCGGCGAGCGACCGGTCGAGGCCGACGGTGTCCATCAGCTCGAGCGCGTGCGCCCGCGCCTCTCGCTTCGGCTCGCCGCGGAGGAGCGGCACCGTGGCGATGTTGTCGACGACGCGTCGGTGCGGAAGGAGGCCCGAGTTCTGCATCACGTAGCCGATGCCGCGCCGGAGCTTCACGGGGTCGACCGTCGCGACGTCGGTCCCGTCGATCAGCACCTGGCCACTCGTGGGATCGACCATGCGGTTGATCATGCGGAGGAGGGTCGTCTTGCCGGAGCCCGATGAGCCGACGAGCACCGTCGTCTTCCGCGGTGGGATGACGATGTCCACGTCGTGGACGGCGACCGTGCCGTCCGGGAACTGCTTGGTGACGCCGCGGAACTCGATCATGCTGCCTCTCCGTCGGTGCGGTGCGCCGGACGGCGCAGTGACACAAGCCAAACACCTCGTCCGCGACAGTACAACGGTCGCGACGACGGTTCGATTCCCGCGGAACGGCCCTTATGCGGCCGGACGGTCGGCGATCCTCCCGGTCAGGTGCTGCTCGAGGTAGTCCCGTACGATCCGGCGCGCCTCGTCGAGGTACCGGGCGTCGCCCGCGGCGTCGCGCTCGAACGCCCGGTGGATCAGCGCAGCGCCCATCTCGAGCGAGACCCCCAGTCGCAGGCGCAGCTCGGGGTCATCCGTCGCACCGAACTCCTGCTCGAGGACCTTGGCGATCCGGTGGGCGATCTCGGGTTCGCCGTCGTCGTCGGAGACCTCACGAGGCGCGGAGTGCACGACCGAGAAGCCGGGCTCGTCCCGGTAGAGCTCGGCGCAGACGTCGAGCGCGTTGTCGACGACGTCCCACCAGACGTCGAGTTCGGCGCGCTCCATCGCCTCGGCGAGTCGCTCCCGGTAGCGGCGCACGCTGCGCTCGCGCAGCGAGTGGAGCACGGCCACGCGGTCCGGGAAGTAGCGGTACACCGTGCCGATCGACGCCCCGGCCCGCTCGGCGACCATCTGCGTGGTCAGCCGCTCGAATCCGAGCTCGTCGACGATGGCGGCGGCGGCATCCAGCAGCGCGTCGAGCCGCTGGGTGCTGCGTCGCTGCGTCGGCTCGGTGCGTACCGATCGCCTCCGCCCGTGATCGGCCCCCAGGATCAGGTCGATGTTCGGCACGGGTCCTCCTCTGTCGCCGGACCACTCTACCTGCCGCACGGGCGTCGACCGCCGTCCCGCGCGGGTTTGGCCACTCGCCGCGTCGACATGCAAGACTGAGTGGATGCCGGCGAGTTCCCCCGTCCCGGCCGGAGCCGATCGACCCCCGGCCCGGCATGGTGCTGCGCGCATGGAGGACTGGGTCCACGAGGTTCGCGAGCGCTGGGCCCGTCGTCGCGGCCACGTCCCCACCGTCGTCCCCTACACGGGCTACGGCTCGACGGAATGGGTGCGCGTGTTCTGCCGCGTGCTGCTCTCGAGGCCGATCAGCGGCAACGGGAACTCGCGTCGGAGGCGACGGCGCGAGCAGGGCATCCGCGGATGGCGCAGCTTCACCAGCGTGCCCGTGGGCGGCGTCCCCGTCACGATCGAGGTCGGCGGCGAGCGGATCGAGGTCCGCACCGACCGGGGCGGCGTCGTCGACACGAGGGTCCCGGTGCAGCTCGAGCCGGGCTGGAACCGGGCGGTGCTGCAGGCGGAGGGGTCAGAGCCCGTCGAGGCGCCCATCCGCGTGGTGGGCACCGACGTCGACTTCGGGATCATCTCCGACGTCGACGACACGGTGATGGTGACGGCGCTCCCCCGGCCGTTCCTGGCCGCGTGGAACACGTTCGTGCTCGACGAGCACGCGCGGAATCCGACGCCCGGCATGTCGGTGCTGTTCGAACGGCTCGTCCGGCGCCACCCGGGATCCCCGGTCGTCTACCTCTCGACCGGCGCCTGGAACGTCGCGCCGACGCTGACGCGGTTCCTCTCCCGGAACCTCTACCCGGCGGGGCCGCTCCTCCTGACCGACTGGGGCCCCACGCACGACCGCTGGTTCCGCAGCGGCCGGGAGCACAAGGTCGAGAACCTCCGTCGACTGGCCGACGAGTTCCCGCACATGCGGTGGCTGCTCGTGGGCGACGACGGACAGCACGACGAGGAGCTCTACGCCGCCTTCGCGAAGGAGCACCCCGACCGCGTGGCCGCGATCGCGATCCGGGAGCTCTCACCGGGCGAGGCGGTGCTGGCCGGCGGCCGCACGAAGGCCGAGCAGCACGGCACCGACGTGCCGTGGGTGTCGGCGAGCGACGGAGCGACGCTCGCCGATCGGCTCGCCGCCATCGGGATGCTCTGAGACGTCGCCATTCAGACCACGGGCGCAGCCACCACCACCGGTCGACGCGTGCGCAGCCGAGCCAGCCCGCGGTTCACCGCGCGGGCCCACAGCGGCCCCCGGTAGATGAACGCCGTGTAGCCCTGCACGAGGGTCGCCCCCGCGTCGAGCCGCTCCTGCACGTCCTCCGCCGTCTCGACGCCGCCGACCGAGACCACGCACAGCGCTGCCGGGACGTGCTCGCGGATCAGGCGCAGCACCTCGAGCGAGCGCGCGGCGAGCGGCGCACCGGAGAGCCCGCCCGCGCCGATCGCCTCGACCTCGCTCGCGGACGCGGTGAGGTCCGCCCGGGAGATGGTCGTGTTCGTCGCGATGATGCCGTCGAGGCCCAGCCGGACGACCAGCTCGCAGATCCGCACGACCTCGGCGTCGGCGAGGTCGGGCGCGATCTTCAGCAGCAGCGGCGTCGATGCGGCCGCGGCGCGGACCGCCTCGAGCAGGGGCGCGAGCGCGTCGAGCTCCTGCAGGCCGCGGAGTCCGGGCGTGTTCGGCGAGCTCACGTTCACGACGAGGTAGTCGGCGTAGGGCGCGAGCACGCGAGCGCTGCGCACGTAGTCGTCGGTGGCGCGCTCGACGGGGGTCACCCGGTTCTTGCCGATGTTCACGCCGATCACCGGACGGTCCGCACGCCGTGAGAGCTGCGAGAGGCGGCCGGCGGCGGCGTCCGCCCCGCCGTTGTTGAAGCCCATCCGGTTCACGAGCGCTCGGTCGCCGACCAGGCGGAACATCCGGGGCCGGTCGTTGCCCGGCTGCGCGACCGGCGTGATCGTGCCGACCTCGACGTGCCCGAACCCGAGCTGGCCCAGTCCGACCACGGCCAGCGCGTCCTTGTCGAATCCCGCGGCGACGCCGAACGGCGACGGGAAGCGGAGGCCGAGCGCATCGACCGCGAGCTCGGGCCGCGGCGCCGTGAACCGCTCCACCAGCCGGCCGAACCCGAGGGCCGGCAGCATCCGGATGACGCGGAAGGCCAGGTGATGCGCGCGTTCGGGGTCCATGCGCGCGAAGACGAGGGAGAAGAGGAGTCGATACATGCCGGGATCAGGCTACCGGAGCCGGCGGAGCCGCCTGCGCGCCCCTCACTCGACCGGTCGCGCCGGAAGCCGTCCGTGCTCCTCGCGCAGCGCCTCGATCGCCGTCTCGAAGTCGTCGAGCGACTCGAACGCCTGGTAGACGCTCGCGAACCGCAGGAAGGCCACCTCGTCGAGCTCGCGCAGCGGAGGCAGGATCGCCAGCCCGATGTCGTTGGCCTCGATCTGCGACGCGCCCGTCGAGCGGATCGTCTCCTCGACCTTCTGCGCGAGCACGGCGAGGTCGCTGTCGGTCACCGGCCGCCCCTGGCACGCCTTCTTGACGCCGAGCACGACCTTCTCGCGGCTGAACGGCTCGATCACGCCCGAACGCTTGATGACCGCGAGACTCGCCGTCTCCGTGGTCGAGAACCGCCGCCCGCACTCCGGGCACTGTCGCCGCCGTCGGATCGAGAGGCCGTCGTCGCTGGTCCGGGAGTCGATGACGCGGGAATCGGGGTGGCGGCAGAAGGGGCAGTACATGGTGCTCCCAGCGTAGTGCCGGGATCAGGACCGATCGCCGAAGCGCGCGGAGACCGCGTCGCCGTGCGCGGGAAGGTCCTCCTCGGCCGAGAGGGTCGCGATGACGGGCGACACCTCCCGCAGCGCCGCCTCGTCGTAGCGCACCACCTGCTGCGGCCGGAGGAAGGTCGCCGCCGACAGGCCCGCCGCGTGCCGCGCCTGGCCGCCCGTGGGCAGCACGTGGTTCGAGCCGGCGGCGTAGTCCCCGAGGCTCACGGGCGAGTACGGCCCGATGAAGATCGCCCCCGCGTTCTCGATGCGGGCGAGGACGGCGTCGGCGTCGCGCGTCTGGATCTCCAGGTGCTCGGCCCCGAACGCGTTGGCGAAGTCCGCGGCCTGTTCGAGGTCGTCGACGAGCACGACCGCCGACTGCGTTCCCTCGAGGGCCGTGCGGACGCGCGCGGCGTGACGGGTCTCGGTGGCGCGGACCGCCAGCCGCTCCAGCACGCGCTCGGCGAACGGCGCGGAATCGGTCACGAGCACGGCAGCGGCGAGCTCGTCGTGCTCGGCCTGGCTGACCAGGTCGGATGCCACGAAGTCGGCGTCGGCGTCGGCGTCGGCGATCACGAGGATGTCCGTGGGCCCGGCCTCCGAATCGATGCCCGTGACCCCCTGCACGAGCCGCTTCGCGGCCGCGACGAACACGTTGCCGGGCCCCGTCACGCGCTGCACCGGGTCGAGGTCGAGGTCGGGCACGCCGTACGCGAAGGCTCCGATCGCCCCGGCGCCGCCCATCGCGTAGACCTCGTGGATGCCGAGGAGCGCCGCGACGCCGGCGATGGTCGGATGGAGGCGACCGCCGTGCGCGGCCTGGGCCGGCGAGGCGAGCGCGATCGAGCGCACGCCGGCGACCTGCGCGGGGACGACGTTCATGACCACGCTCGAGGGGTACACCGCCTTGCCGCCGGGCACGTAGAGTCCGACCCGGCCGACCGGCTGCCAGCGCTGCTCGACGACGGCGCCCGTCGCGAGCTGCGTGCGCTCCGCCGGGGGCACCTGCGCGGCGCTCGCGGCACGCACCCGCTCGATCGTGGACTCGATCGCGCGTCGCACGTCGGGCCGGAGCGCATCGCGTGCCGACGCCAGCTCGTTGGGGCTCACGCGCACGGCCGCGGGCCGCACCCGGTCGAATCGCTCGGCCTGGTCGAGCAGGGCGACCTCGCCGCGCGCGCGAACGTCCTCGATCAGCTCGCGTGCCGGCTCGAGGGCCGCGGCGACGTCCGTCGCGGCGCGCGGGACGAGCCCGAGCAGCTCGGAGGCGGTCGGACGGGTGCCGCGGAGGTCGATCGTGCGTAGCATGGCCCGCTCAGCCTAGCGAGCCGACCTCGGCGATCGCTCGACGGGGCGTCACGCGAGGCAGTTCGGCCCCAGCAGGCTCTTGAGCTCGCCGTAGAAGTCGGCGCTGACCGCCACCGGGTACGGCAGCTCGAAGACCCGCGCCGTCCGCCCCTTCGTCAGCTTCAGGCGCACCTCGGTATCGCCGCGGTGACGGATGAGGACGTCGCCGAGCGCCGTGATCGTGTCGGTCGTCGCCCGGACGTCCGGCAGCGAGATCACCACGGGCCCGCTCTCGTCGCCCTGGCCGACCTCGGGCTCGAAGACGCTGTAGGCGTGCAGGTTCATGCCGTCGTCGCGCATGCTGACGCGCCCGCGGACCACGACGATCGAGTCGCCCGTCAGGGCGGGCGCGAACTCCTGGTACGCCTTCCCCATGAACATGACCGTGATCTCCCCGGAGAAGTCCTCGACCTGGATCATGCCGTACTGGTTCCCGGACTGCCGCGCCACGCGGTGCTGCACGCTCGTGACCAGGCCCGCGATGGTCGCGACCTCGCCGTCCTGGGTGGCGTCCGAGCTCATGAGGTCGGTGATGGTCGTCGACGCGTGCTTGGCGAGGGTCGCCTCGAGGCCCGCGAGCGGGTGGTCCGAGACGTACAGCCCCAGCATCTCGCGCTCGAACGCGAGCTTGTCGCGCTTGGCCCATTCCGGTCGATCGGGAACGGGCGACGGGGCGGCGGCCTTCTCATGCTCCTCGAACAGGCTGTCGAAGTCGAAGCCGACGTCGCCGTTCTCCTCCGCGCGCTTCTCCTTCACCGCGGCCTCGACCGCACCCTCGTGGATCTCGACGAGCGCCCGGCGCGTATGGCCGAGCGAGTCGAAGGCGCCGGCCTTCACCAGCGACTCGACGGTGCGCTTGTTCGCGGCCTGGCTCGGGACCTTCTTGAGGAAGTCGTGGAAGGACTCGAACCGCCCCTTCTCCTCGCGCGCGGCGCGGATGCCGTCGACGACGTTGAAGCCGACGTTGCGCACGGCGCCGAGGCCGAACCGGATGTCGTCGCCGACGGCGGCGAAGTACTTCGTCGACTCGTTCACGTCGGGCGGCAGCACCTTGATGCCCATGCGGCGGCACTCGTTGAGGTAGAGCGCGAGCTTGTCGCGCGCGTCGCCGACGCTCGTGAGCAGCGCGGCCATGTACTCGGCGGGGTAGTGCGCCTTGAGGTACGCCGTCCAGTAGCTGAGCACGCCGTACGCGGCCGAGTGCGCCTTGTTGAACGCGTAGTCGGAGAACGGCAGCAGGATGTCCCACAGCGTCTTCACCGCGGCGTCCGAGTAGCCGTTGGCCTTCATGCCGCCCGAGAAGCCCGCGAACTGCTTGTCCAGCTCGGACTTCTTCTTCTTGCCCATCGCGCGGCGCAGGATGTCGGCCTGGCCGAGGCTGAAGCCCGCGACCTTCTGCGCGATGGCCATGACCTGCTCCTGGTAGATGATCAGGCCGTAGCTGGTGTCGAGGATGTCCTTCAGCGGCTCCGCGAGCTCGGGGTGGATCGGCGTGATCGGCTGCAGGCCGTTCTTGCGCAGCGCGTAGTTGATGTGCGAGTTCGCGCCCATCGGGCCCGGCCGGTACAGGGCGATGACGGCCGAGATGTCCTCGAAGTTGTCGGGCTTCATCTGGCGCAGCAGCGAGCGCATCGGCCCGCCGTCGAGCTGGAACACGCCGAGCGTGTCGCCTCGGGAGAGCAGCCGGTAGGCCTCGACGTCGTCGAGCGGGAGGTCCTCGAGGACCGGGCGGTGGCCGCGGTTCGCCTCGATGTTGTCGAGGGCGTCGTCGATGATCGTGAGGTTGCGCAACCCCAGGAAGTCCATCTTGATCAGCCCGAGGGACTCGCACGCGGGGTAGTCGAACTGCGTGACGATCTGGCCGTCCTGCTCCCGCTTCATGATCGGGATGATGTCGATGAGCGGCTCGCTCGACATGATGACGCCGGCGGCGTGCACGCCCCACTGCCGCTTCAGGTTCTCGAGCCCGAGCGCCGTGTCGAACACGGTCTTCGCCTCGGCGTCCGTCTCGATGAGGGCCCGGATGTCGCCGGCCTCCTTGTAGCGCGGGTGATCCGCGTCGAGGATGCCGGAGAGCGGGATGTCCTTGCCCATGACCGCCGGCGGCATGGCCTTGGTCAGCTTCTCCCCCATGCCGAACGGGAAGCCGAGCACCCGGCTCGAGTCCTTGAGCGCCTGCTTGGCCTTGATCGTGCCGTAGGTGACGATCTGGGCGACGCGCTCGTCGCCGTACTTCTCGGTGACGTACCTGATGACCTCGCCGCGACGACGCTCGTCGAAGTCGACGTCGAAGTCGGGCATCGAGACGCGGTCGGGGTTCAGGAAGCGCTCGAAGATGAGCCCGTGCTGCAGCGGGTCGAGGTCCGTGATCCGCATCGCGTAGGCGGCCATCGAGCCGGCGCCCGAGCCGCGGCCCGGACCCACCCGGATGCCGTTGCGCTTGGACCAGTTGATGAAGTCGGCGACGACGAGGAAGTAGCCCGGGAATCCCATCTGGCTGATGACGCCGACCTCGTAGTCGGCCTGCCGGCGGACGTCGTCGGGGATGCCGCCGGGGTAGCGCTCGTGCAGGCCCTTCTCGACCTCCTTGACGAACCAGCTCTGCTCGTCCTCTCCCTCGGGGACCGGGAAGCGCGGCATGTAGTTCGCGCTCGTGTTGAACTGCACGTCGCAGCGCTCGGCGATGAGCAGCGTGTTGTCGCACGCCTCGGGGTGGTCGCGGAAGACGTCCCGCATCTCGGCCGCCGACTTGAGGTAGAACTCATCGGCGTCGAACTTGAACCGATTGGGGTCGTCGAGCGTCGATCCCGACTGCACGCAGAGCAGGGCGGCGTGGCTCTTCGCATCGTGCGCGTGCGTGTAGTGCAGGTCGTTCGTTGCCACGAGCGGCAGGTCGAGCTCCTTCGCGAGCCGCAGCAGGTCGTCCATGATCCGCTTCTCGATGCCGAGCCCGTGGTCCATGATCTCGGCGAAGAAGTTCTCCCTGCCGAAGATGTCGCGGAACTCCGCGGCCGCCTGCACGGCCTCGTCGTACTGCCCGAGGCGCAGGCGCGTCTGCACCTCGCCGGACGGGCACCCGGTCGTCGCGATGAGGCCCTTGCCGTACGTCTGGAGCAGTTCGCGGTCCATGCGCGGCTTGAAGTAGTACCCCTCGATCGACGCCCGGCTGGAGAGCCGGAAGAGGTTGTGCATGCCCTCCGTCGTCTCCGACAGCAGCGTCATGTGCGTGTAGGCGCCGGAGCCGGACACGTCGTCGCCGCCGCCGTTGCCCCATCGGATGCGGGTCTTGTCGGTGCGGTGGGTGCCCGGCGTGAGGTACGCCTCGGTGCCGATGATGGGCTTCACCCCGGCATCCGTCGCCTGCTTCCAGAAGTCGTACGCGCCGAAGACGTTGCCGTGGTCGGTCATGGCGACGGCGGGCATGCCCTCGGCCGCGGCGGCCTTCATCAGCTCGCCGACCCTGGCCGCCCCGTCGAGCATCGAGTACTCGGAATGGACGTGGAGGTGGACGAAGGAGTCGGCGGCCACAGGGCTCCTCTTCGAATGGTGCTACGGGGTTCCGGGTGCTTGCAGTCTAGGCGCGACCACCGGCAGCCGGATGGGTCGGGGCGGGCGTTTCAGTCCCCGGAGAGGACGTCGAGCGCGTGCTGGAGGTCCTCGGGGTAGTCGGACTCGTAGGTCGCCCATTCCCCCGTGCCCGGGTGCACGAACGAGAGCTGCTTCGCATGGAGCCACTGGCGCGAGAGGCCCAGCCGGGCGCTCAGCGTCGGATCCGCGCCGTACATCGTGTCGCCCGCGCACGGATGCCGCTGCGCGGACATGTGGACGCGGATCTGGTGCGTCCGCCCGGTCTCGAGGTGGATCTCGAGCAGCGACGCGTACGGGAAGGCCTCGATGGCCTCGTAGTGGGTCACGGCGTGCTTGCCGTCGACCGTCACGGCGAACTTCCACTCGGAGCGCGGATGGCGCCCGACGGGAGCGTCGATCGTGCCGGCGAGCGGGTCCGGGTGTCCCTGGACGACCGCGTGGTAGATCTTCTCGACCTCGCGGTCGTGGAACGCGCGCTTGAGCATCGTGTACGCGTACTCCGACTTGGCCACGACCATCAGGCCGCTGGTGCCCGCGTCGAGCCGGTGGACCACGCCCTGCCGCTCCGGCGCGCCCGAGGTCGAGATCCGGTAGCCGGATGCCGCGAGCGCCCCGACGACGGTCGGACCCTCCCAGCCGAGCGACGGATGCGCGGCGACCCCGGCGGGCTTGTCGACCACGACGATCTCGTCGTCGTCGTGGACGATCCCGAGGTCGGGCACCGGGATCGGCTCGACCTCGAGCGTGCGAGGCGGGGCCCAGCTCACCTCGAGCCAGCCGCCCGCGCGGAGCTTGTCGGACTTGTCGACCGTCCGGCCGTCCAGGCTCGCCCCGCCGGCCGCGGCGATCTCCGCGGCCTGCGTGCGCGAGAACCCCAGGAGCTTGGCGAGGCCCGCGTCGACGCGGACGCCGTCGAGCCCGTCGGGGACGGGCAGCGCGCGGTGCTCCATCTCAGGACTCGTGCGCGGGTCGTGCCATCGCGCCCCGACGAGCCTCCGACCCGCCGGCGCCGTCGGCGTCGGCCGCGCCGGCGCCGTCGCCGCCGCCCTTGACCGGCCGCGATCCGTCGAGGCCGACGCCGCGGATCGTGAGGATCATGAACAGGATCATGCTCGACACGATGGCGATGTCGGCGACGTTGTAGATCGCGGGCAGCATCCACGGCGTCGAGATGAAGTCGATCACGTGCCCGATCCCGAAGCCCGGCTCACGGAAGAGCCGGTCGGTGAGGTTCCCGAGCACGCCGCCGAGCAGCAGCCCGAACACGAGGGCCCAGGCGACCGAGCGGATGCGACTCGCGAACCAGATGATGAACGTGATCACGCCGGCCGCGAGGATCGTGAAGATCCAGGTCATGCCGCTCGCGAGTGAGAAGGCCGCTCCCGGATTGCGCACGAACTGCCACTGCAGCGCGCCGCCGAGCACGGGAACCACCTCGCCTTCGGCGAGGCTGGTGACCACGAGGTGCTTGCTGAACTGGTCGAGGCCGTAGACCGTGATCGCGACGCCGACCAGGATCAGCAGTGCGGTGACGCCGAGCCTGGCCCCGCGCTCAGCCGCCAAAGCCCTGGAAGGTCGGTGCGGGCTGCTCGCCGGTCACGCCGGCGGCCGGGAAGCCGGTGCCGCCGACCTGCACGGGCTGCGCGGTGTCGAGATCGCGCAGCTGACCCTCGATGTAGCTCTTGAGCTTCGCACGGTAGTCGCGCTCGAAGACGCGGAGCTCGTCCACGCGCTTCTCGAGTGCGACCCGCTCCTGGTCGAGGATGCCCATCTGCGCCCGCTGCTTGGCCTCGGCCTCGGCGACGATGCGGGCCGCGGTCGCGTGGCCCTCGGCGATCAGCGCGTCGCGCTTCTCGACGCCCTCGCGCACGTGCTCCTCGTGGAGGCGGCGGGCGAGCTGCAGCAGGTTGGTGGTGCTGGTCTGCTCGTCGATCTCCGACTGCGGAGCCGTCGTCTGCGCGGGCACGGCCACGGTGGGCGCCACCGGGGGCTGCTCGCTGTACGTCTGCGCAGGGGCGGGCGCCGCGGCGGCAGGGACTCCGGAGCCCTCTCCGGCGCGCGCCTCGGCCGCCGCCAGTCGCTGGCGCAGCTCCTCGTTCTCCTGGTTCAGCCGACGCAGTTCGACGACGACCTCATCGAGGAAGTCGTCGACCTCGTCCTGGTCGTAACCCTCCCGGAACTTCGTCGCCTGGAAGCGCTTGTTGACCACATCTTCCGGAGTTAGCGCCATGGCTTCCCATCCCTCTGAATCTGTCGAACGGATCGATCACGTTCTGCTAACGGTAGCAAAGACAACCTCACGGACGCAGTGCGTCGTCACGTGCGGGCGTGGCGTCGCGACGGCGTCAGGCCGTCGCCGCGGCGCCGGCCGCCAACCACGACACGACCGTCATCGCGATGATGACGACGAGCATGGCGACGCTCCAGCCGAGGTCGAGCGCCACCTGTCCCAGCCGGATCGGCGGGATCAGGCGGCGGAAGAAGCGCACGAGCGGATCGGTCAGGGTGTAGACGGCCTCGACGAGCACGAGGACGAACCCCCTGGGCCGCCAGGACCGGTTGAAGGTCCGCACGAGGTCGAGGACGAACCGTGCCCACATCACGAAGAAGTAGATGAGGAGGAGCGTGTAGACCAGGTTCCAGACGACGGAGAGTGCGCTCACGTCCGCGAGTCTACGCGTGCGAGAAGAACGAGGCGTCCACGTCGCCCTCGCCCTCGCCGGCCTCCCCCGAGACGACGACGTGCGCGGGCGAGAGCAGGAACACCTTGCTCGTGACGCGCTCGATCTTGCCGAACAACCCCTGCGAGAGTCCGCTCGCGAAGTCGATCAGCCGACGCGCATCGGCGTCCGACATCTGGGAGAGGTTGATGATGACCGGGACGCCCTCGCGGAACGACTCGGCGATCACCTGGGCGTCTCGATACTGGCGCGGGTGCACCGTGAGGATCTCGTTCATGTCCGCCTGCGTGGGTGTCGGTTGCGCGGTGGGCTTTCGGAGCGGGGTCACGGCCGCACCGCCCCGGGAGGCGGGGGTCGGCGCCGCGTGCACGACCGGCGTCGGCGTCGCGGCGGTCGTGGGCGTCTCGTCCTCGAGCTCCTCGTCGGCGAGCCCCAGGTAGACCATCGTCTTCTTGAGCGGGTTCGACATCGCTGCCTCCGTCGGTGGTTCGTGGTTCGAGGCTAGCCCGCGGGAGGTCGATCGCCCGTGATTGCGGTCCCGATGCGAAGGTGTGTCGCACCCTCCATGATCGCGTCGCGGAAATCGTGGGACATCCCCATCGACAACGCCGTGGCCTCGGGGGCCGATGCTCGCAGCCGCTCCGAGAGCTCCCGCACCCGGGCGAACGCAGGACGCACGGGCTCGCCCAGCGGCGCGACGGCCATGAGGCCGAGCAGTCGGATGCCGGGCGTGGCGAGCACGCGCTCGGCGAGGGCGTCGAGCTCGCGGGGCGCGACCCCGCCGCGCCCGGGGTCATCGGTGAGGTTGACCTGGATGAAGCCGTCCACGTCTGCCTCGTCGGACCTCAGGGCATCGACGAGGGAGTCGCGATCGATCGAGTGGATGGCGGTCGCATAGGCCCGCACCTGACGGGCCTTCTTGCTCTGCAGCTGTCCGACGAAGTGCCAGCGGAGGTGGAGTCCGGCGAGCTCCCGCGCCTTCGCCTGGGCTTCCTGGTGGCGGTTCTCGCCCACGTCCGCGACCCCGAGGTCGGCGAGCTCGCGGATGAGCTCGATCGGCTGGAACTTCGTCACGACGACCGTGGTGATCAGCGAGGGATCCCGCCCGGTGGCGTGCGCGGCGTCGGCGATGGCGGCGCGCACGCGCTCGAGCCGCTCCGACAGCGCGCTCACCGGTGCCCCTCGCGACGCGGGCGGGTCGGAGCGGCCGTGATCACTTGAGGAAGTCGGGGATGTCGAGGTCGTCGGAGTCCTCGCCGAACGCCGGGTCGGACACGATCTGGTCGGCAGTGGTGCTCGCCTCTCCCCAGTTCGCGGTCTCCACGAGCTCCTCGATGTCGATCTCGGCGATGCCGTCGGCAGCGTCCGGAGCGAGCGCGTCGCCCACTCCGACGGAGGCCCCCACGCTCGCGCCGACGGCCGCCGGGACGGCGCTCGGCTGACGCGCCGACTCCATCGTCCTCGGCAGCGGCTCGCCGCCGTCGAAGCCCGCGGCGATGACCGTCACGCGGACCTCGTCGCCCAGGGTGTCGTCGATGACGGCGCCGAAGATGATGTTCGCCTCGGGGTGCACGGCCTCCTGGACGAGCCTCGCGGCGTCGTTGATCTCGAAGATGCCGAGGTTCGACCCGCCCTGGATGGACAGGAGCACGCCGTGGGCGCCGTCGATCGACGCCTCCAGCAGCGGACTGGCGACGGCGAGTTCCGCCGCCTTGATCGCGCGGTCGGCTCCCCTCGACGAGCCGATGCCCATGAGGGCGGAGCCGGCCCCCTGCATGACGGACTTCACGTCGGCGAAGTCGAGGTTGATCAGGCCCGGCGTCGTGATCAGGTCGGTGATGCCCTGGACACCGGCGAGCAGCACCTGGTCCGCCGTCGAGAACGCCTCGAGCATCGAGATGCCGCGATCGCTGATCTCGAGGAGGCGGTCGTTCGGCACGACGATGAGGGTGTCGACCTCCTCCTTCAGCCGGGCGACGCCCTGTTCGGCCTGCGTCTGGCGCCGCTTGCCCTCGAAGCTGAACGGCTTGGTGACCACGCCGATCGTCAGCGCACCGATCGACTTCGCGATGCGCGCCACGACGGGAGCCCCGCCCGTGCCGGTGCCACCGCCTTCGCCGGCCGTCACGAACACCATGTCGGCGCCGGCGAGCGCCTCCTCGATCTCCTCGGCGTGGTCCTCCGCGGCGCGTCGACCCACCTCGGGGTCGGCGCCGGCGCCGAGGCCCCGGGTGAGGTCGCGGCCGACGTCGAGCTTCACGTCGGCATCCGACATGAGCAACGCCTGGGCGTCCGTGTTGATCGCGATGAACTCGACGCCGCGCAGGCCGAGCTCGATCATGCGGTTGACGGCGTTGACACCGCCGCCGCCGATGCCGACGACCTTGATGACGGCGAGGTAGTTCTGGTTTGTCGACATGTCCGGCCCTCTCTGCGAACTCTGAACCCTGAACCTCTACTCGAAGGTTAAAGTTTTGCCGAGTATGCAATTCCTGAGTCGAAGGTAGGCGGCCCCGGCGGGCGGGCGCGCGGGCGAGTTCGGCGTGTCGTGATCCGGGCGCGAGATCACTCGACGACCGGGTACAGGGGCGCCGACACGTCGTAGCGAGTCACGGTCCCGGGCGGCGCCGTGTCCATCAGTCGTTGGAGCACCGCGCCCTTCAGCGAGGACTCCTCCTCGTTGCCCCAGACCACGGTCGCCCCCGAGCCGAGCTCGAACCGGACGTCGTCGGCGGATGCCGCGGAGATTGACGCGATGCCGGTCCGGAGCCCCTCGGGGAGATTGCGCAGCACCCGCCCCGCTGCCCGGAAGGCCGCCGAGTCCACGCCGTCCTCGACGACGATCGCGGGCAGCTGCTCGGGACGCCCGTCCAGTCGCTCGACGACGACTCCCGCCGCATCGACGGACACCAGCCCGCCGGACCCCTCGATCACGCCGACCGGCGTGCGCTCGACGATCCGCACGACCAGGGTTCCGGGCGGCACGCTCTCGATCGAGTACGTCTCGATCAACGGGAACGCGGAGAGCGCGTCCTGCACCTCGTCGGGCGCGATGAGCGCCAGCGGCGTTCCGAGATCGCCCGCGAAGGCGGCGCGGACGTCCGCCGCCGCGATCCGTGACGTCCCCTCGACCCGGACCTCCCGCAGCGCCATGATCGGCGAGTACGCGACGACCACGGCCGCGATCGCCACGCCCACGACCGATGCGAGCACCGTGATCCAGGTCGCACGGCGGAGCCGGCTCCGGCGCGTGAAGCGACGGACCTCCTGGCGCTCGACGCGGCGGCGCGCCCGTTCGGCCGAGGCGAGGCGCCGGCGGGTCCGGCGGTCCTGCGCCGCGTCTCCGCGGGCGCCGCCCTCGCGGGACGTGTCCGGCGAGGTGGCGGGGCGCTTCGGCGGGCTGTCCTCCGCCCCGCGCTCCCGCCCCCGCTTCCGCGCAGGCGACGCGGTGGGCAGCGCGATCGGTTCGGTCACCGCGGCTCCCCCGGCGGAGCCGCGCTGCGTCGCGCCGGGCGACCCGGCGTCGGAACCCCGGCGCACGCCGGACGCCGGCACCGTCGCGGTCCGGGCGGCCGTGGTTCCCCCGGCGCTGCGCCGGGACCGTGTCCCGTCGAACCCCTGCGGCCGCTTCACGGGCAGCCGATCAGGCGTCTCGCCCGTGCTCGAGCGATCCCAGGATCTGCGGCACGATGCGGTACACGTCGCCGCACCCGAGCGTGATGACGAAGTCGCCCGGCCGAGAGATCCGCGCGGTGTGGTCGGCGGCGTCCTGCCAATCGGCGATGAACGCGACGCGGTCGGGCTGCTCGAAGCGCTCGCTCACCAGCGCACCGGTCACGCCGGGCTCCGGGTCCTCGCGTGCGCCGTAGACGTCGAGCACCACGGTCTCGTCGGCGTACCGCTCCAGCACCTCGGCGAACTCCTTCGCGAACAGGCGGGTGCGGCTGTACAGGTGCGGCTGGTGCACGGCGATGATGCGACCGTCGCCGACGACCGTCCGCGCCGCGGACAGGGCCGCCGCGACCTCGGTCGGGTGGTGGGCGTAGTCGTCGTACACGCTCACGCCGTCGACGACGCCGTGCAGTTCGAACCGGCGACCGGTCCCGGCGAATCGCGAGACGCCCGCGAGGGATGCCGCCGGATCGAAGCCGAGGCCCACGAGCACGGCGAAGGCGCCCGCGGCGTTGATCGCGTTGTGCCGACCGGGGATGCGCAGGGTCGCCTCGTAGGTCCGCCCCTCGTAGTCGAGCGCGAAGGAGACCGGCCCCTCCGTCACGATCGAGTGCACGCGAACCGTCGCGTCCTCGGCCTCGCCGAAGTCGAGCACGCGCTCGTGCGAGATCCGGTCGCGGACGCGGATGGCGCCGGGGTCGTCGGAGGACACGACGACGAAGTCGTTCGCCCGGTCGGCGAAGTCGACGAACGCCTGCTCGAACGCCTCGAACGAGCCGTAGTGGTCCAGGTGGTCCGGGTCCACGTTCGTGATGAGCGCCACCGAGGTGTCGTACAGGAGGAACGAGCCGTCGGACTCGTCCGCCTCGACCACGAACAGCTCGCCGCCCCCGGCCGCCGAGCTGACGCCGAGTTCCTCGATCACGCCGCCGTTGACGAAGCTGGGATCCTCCCCGAGCTCGAGGAGCGCGGTGATGATCATGCCCGTGGACGTGGTCTTGCCGTGCGCCCCCGCGACGGAGACCAGGCGGCGTCCGGCGACCACCGACGCGAGCGCCTGCGAACGGTGCAGCACCGGGACGCCGCGCTCGAGCGCGAGCTGGTACTCGGGGTTGTCCTGCCAGAGGGCGCCCGTGACGACCACGGTGTCGACGTCGTCGGGCAGGTTCTCGGCGGCGTGTCCGATCGCGATCGTCGCGCCCAGGTCGCGCAGCGCCTCGACGTTCGCGGAGTCGCGGACGTCGGATCCCGTCACCCGGTGGCCGGCGCCGAGCGCGAGCCGCGCGATGCCGCTCATGCCGGAGCCGCCGATGCCGACGAAGTGCACGGCGCCGAGGTCGGCGGGGATCGCGGTGGTGAGGTCGGGCTTGATCGTCACGATGTCGTGGTGCTTCCTGGAGTGGGATTCGGTCGGTTCAACGTTACGCGCCGTCGGCGCCGGGTCGGCCTTCGCCGTGCAGCGCGCCGTCGACGAGGGCGACCATGCGGTCGGTCCCGTCGAGTGCGCCCGCGGATGCGGCGGCCCGCGCCATCCGCTCGAGCCGGTCGCCGTCCGCCAGCAGCGGGACCACCTCGCGGCCGACCCACTCGGGGAGGAAGTCGGCGTCGTCGACGAGGACCCCGCCACCCGCCTCGACGACCCCGGCGGCGTTGAACCGCTGCTCGCCGTTGCCGACGGGATAGGGGATGTAGACCGCCGGGATGCCGAGGGCGGCGAGTTCGCTCACGGTCGCCGCCCCCGCTCGCGAGACCGCCGCGTCCGCGATCGCGAGCGCGAGGTCCATGCGATCGGCGTACTCGACCATGCGGTACCCGGGGACGCCCGGATCATCGACGTCGGACTTGGCGCCCGTCACGTGGAGCACCTGCCATCCGGTCGCGGTCAGCGGTTCGGCGCACTGCACCATCGTGCGGTTGATGCGTCGCGCACCCAGCGATCCGCCGGTGGCGAGCAGCACGGGCCGCATCGGATCCAGGCCGAACAGCTCGGCGGCCTCCGCCCGGCGCGCCACGCGGTCGAGGGTCTCGATCTCCCTCCGCAGCGGCATCCCGACGTACTCCGCGTGCGGCAGCGGCGTGCCGTCGAACGCGACGCCGACCCGCGCGGCGAAGCGTGCGCCGAGGCGGTTGGCCAGACCCGGGCGGGCATTCGCCTCGTGGATCGCCACGGGGATGCCGGCGCTTCGCGCCGCGAGGTATGCGGGCGTCGCGACGTAGCCGCCGAAGCCGACCACGACGTCGACGCCGCGGTCGGCGATCATCGCCCGGACATCCCCGATCGACCTGCGGAACCGCGCGGGGAAGCGCACCGCCGCCCCGTTCGGGCGACGCGGGAACGGCACCTTGTCGATCGTCAGCAGTTCGTAGCCGCGGTCGGGGACGAGGCGCGCCTCGAGTCCCTCGGCCGTTCCGAGCACGAGCACCTCGGACTCGGGCTCGCGTTCCGAGATGCGATCCGCGACGGCGAGCAGCGGGTTCACGTGGCCGGCGGTGCCGCCGCCGGCGAGCAGGTACGTCGTCATCGCCCGCGTGCCGCCTTCGCACCGCGACCGGACCGCCGCGCGGTCGCGCCCGCCGGGCCGGGCTCACGGGCGACCGAGAGGACCACGCCGATGGCGAACAGCGTCGTGAGCAGGGCGGTGCCACCCGCCGACACGAGCGGCAACGGGACACCGAGGACGGGGAAGACGCCGAGCACGACACCGATATTGACACATGCCTGGCCGACGACCCACACGAGGACGGCCGCCGAGACCGTGCGCCCGAACGGCGTCGCCGCCGAGCGCATGACCCGGGCGAGCGCGATCGCGAGCACCACGAACATCCCGATCACGACGACGGCGCCGACCAGGCCGAGTTCCTCGCCGATGATCGCGAAGATGAAGTCGTTGTCGGCGGCGGGCAGCCACGACCACTTGGCCGCCGAATTCCCGAGGCCCACGCCGAAGACGCCGCCGTTGGCCATCGCGAAGGTGCCGTGCTGGATCTGCCAGCAGTCGCCGAGGTTGTAGCGGGTGCAGTCCTCCTCTAGGAACGCCGTGATGCGCCGCATCCGGCTCTCGCTCGAGAGGGCCGCCACCGTGAACGCCGTCGCGCCGAACAGCAGCGGGAGCGCGAGCAGCCGCAGCGGCACGCCGATGAGGAACAACGTGCCGAGGAGCATCGTCGCCATCACCATGACGGTCCCGAGGTCGCCGCCGAGCAGCACGAGCCCGATCGCCCCGCCGGCGACGATGAGGATCGGCATGACGCCCTGCCCGAACTGCCCGAGGTGGCCCTGCTTCTTCGTCACGATGAGTCCGAGCCAGAGCACGAGCGAGACCTTGATCAGCTCCGACGGCTGGAACTGCACCGGGCCGAGGCGCAGCCAGTTCGTGTTGCCGCCGACCTCGACGCCCAACGGGGTCGCCACGACGAGCAGCTGGAGCACGCACGAGACCGCGAGGACGAGCCACGCGATGCGCATCCAGAACCCTTCGGGCATCCGGCCGGCGAGCAGCATGACGGGGACGCCGATCAGCGCGTAGGTCGCCTGCTGCGCCGCACGCGATGTGAAGTCGCCGTCGTTGGCCAGCGCGGACTCGACCTGCGAGGACGAGAGCACCATCACCAGGCCCAGCACGACGAGGAAGAGCACGGTGCCGAGCAGCAGGAGGTAGTCCTTCGATTCGGGGCGGAACGCCCCGAGTCGGATCCGGGCGGCCAGCCCGGAGCGCTCAGCCCTCTTCGCCGGCGTGGTCGTCCGAGGCGGGCTGGTCATGCCCCTCCCCTCCGAGCCGGGCGCGGACGGCGTCGTGGAAGCGCCGGCCGCGATCGGCGTAGTCCGCGAACTGGTCCATAGATGCCGCCGCGGGCGCCAGCAGGACGGTGTCGCCGTCCTCCGCGACCGTGGCCGCGAGGGCGACCGCGTCGGGCATCACGCTCTCAGTGTCATCCGCCACGACCTCGAAGAGGGGCAGTCCGGGCGCGTGTCGGCCGAACGCCTCGACGAGCGCGGACCGGTCGGCGCCGATCACGATCGCCGCGCGCAGGCGGGACACGTGCCGCTTCACGAGCTCGTCGGCGTCGACGCCCTTCAGCAGCCCCCCGACGATCCACACGACCGGGCTGAACGCGCGCAGCGACGCCTCCGCCGCGTGCGGATTCGTCGCCTTCGAGTCGTCGATCCAGCGGATGCCGCGGTCGGTGGCGACCGTCTCCATCCGGTGCGCGTCCAGCCGGAAGGTCGCCAGTGCGTCGTGGATGACCCCGACCGGGACGTCGATCGCGCGCGCCAGCGCGGACGCCGCGAGGATGTTGGCCACGAGGTGCGGCGCCGCCAGGCCGCGCGGCGCGAGCTCCTCGAGGGTCGTCAGCTCGAGTGCGGCCGTCCGGCGCTCCTCGAGGAACGCCCGATCGCACAGGATGCCGTCGACCACGCCGAAGTCGCTCGGGCCCGGGGTGTCGAGTCCGAACCCGATCGCGCGGGCGCCCTCCTCGACCTCCGCGTCCTCGACCATCGCGCGGGTCGCCTCGTCGGCACGGTTGTACACGCAGGCGACTCGCGTGTTCGCGTACACCTTGCCCTTCGCGCCGCGATACGCCTCGGGCGAGCCGTGCCAGTCGAAGTGGTCGTCGGCGAGGTTCAGGCACACGCTCGCGACGGGGTGGATCGCCCCGGGGCCCTCGGTCGGCAGGTGGTGCAGCTGGAAGCTCGACAGCTCGACCACGAGCACGTCGTAGCCCACGGGGTCGCGCACGGCGTCCAGCACGGGCACGCCGATGTTGCCGCAGGGCGCGACGCGCACGTCGTTCGCCGCGATGAGCGTCGCCGCGAGCTGCACGGTCGTCGTCTTGCCGTTCGTGCCGGTGACGAGCATCCAATCCGAGGCGCGGACCTTGTCGCGCACGCGCCAGGCCAGCTCGATGTCGCCCCACACGGGCACGCCCGACTCGGCCGCCCAGCGCAGCACGGGATGGTCGGGGCGGAATCCCGGCGAGGCCACGACGAGGTCGGGCGCGTCCGTCGCGAGCTCGTCCGGCACCGTGTCCATGGGGTGCACGACGAACCCGACGCCGATCACGTCGAGGATCCGAGCGCGCTCGTCCTCCGGAGCCCCCGCATACACCGTGACGCGCGACCCGAGCTCGGCGAGCGTGTCGGCGACGGCGAACCCGGTCACTCCGAGGCCGAGCACCGCGACCCGGAGGTCGCGCCAGCCCTCGGCGTGCCAGCTGGAGAGGCCTTCGAGACGCCCGGCACCGGTCGAGTCGGTCACCGCTGCAGCCATTCGAAGTAGAACCAGCCCACGCCCGCCGCGACGAAGAGGCCCGCGATGATCCAGAACCGCACGACGATCGTGACCTCGGCCCAGCCCTTCAGCTCGAAGTGGTGGTGGATCGGGCTCATGAGGAAGATCCGGCGCCCTCCGGTCACCCGGAAATAGGCCCGCTGCACGATGACCGAGCCGGTCTCGACCACGAAGAGGCCGCCGATCAGCAGGAGCAGCAGCTCCGTCTGGCTGGCGACCGCGAGTGCCGCCAGCGCCCCGCCGAGCGCGAGCGACCCCGTGTCGCCCATGTAGATGTGGGCGGGGTTCGTGTTCCACCAGAGGAACCCGACGACGGCGCCGACGATCGCGGTCGCGACGATCGCGAGATCGAGCGGGTCGCGCACGTCGTAGCACCGGTACGCGTCGCTGGGGTTCAGGTTCTCGCCGAAGCACGACTGGTTGAACTGCCAGAAGCCGATGATGATGAACGAGCCGATCGCGAGGATCGACGCCCCCGACGCCAGGCCGTCGAGCCCGTCGGTCACGTTCACGCCGTTGGAGGCGGCCGTCGTGAGCAGCACGATCCAGAGGATGTAGACGATGATCCCGATGACCGTGCCGAAGACCATGAAGTCGAGCGGGAGGTCGCGGATGAACGAGATCTTCGTCGTCGCCGGCGTGGCGCCCTGCTCGTTCGGGAACTGCAGCGCCAGTAGCGCGAAGACCGCGGCGACCACCGTCTGACCCGCGATCTTGGCCCACCCGCCGAGTCCCAGGCTCTGCTTCTTGCGCGTCTTCAGGAAGTCGTCGATGAAGCCGACCAGGCCGAGGCCCACCATCATGAACAGCACCAGCAGGCCGGACGCGGTCGGGCCGTCGCCGATCAGGAAGGTCGCGGCGAAGTAGCCGAACAGCGTCCCCAGGATGAAGATGATGCCGCCCATGGTCGGCGTGCCGCGCTTGACGTGGTGGGTCTTCGGGCCGTCGTCACGGATGAACTGACCCCAGCCGAGCCGCGTGAAGAGCCGGATGAACAGCGGGGTCAGGAACAGGGTGAACGAGAGCGACAGGGCTCCGGCGGTCAGAAGTGCTCTCACGCGAACCATTCTCCCAGTCGGTCGCCGAGGTGGCGGAGGCCCGCCGAGTTCGACGATTTGACGAGCACGGTGTCCCCCGGACGGGCCATCCCGGTCACGAGGTCGAACGCCTCGTCGGCGGAAGCCACGTGGGCGGACTCGCCGTCCCACGATCCCTCGTTGATGGCGCTGATGTGCATGCGTCGAGCGGCGTCGCCGACGATGACGAGCTGCGAGATGCCGAGGCGGACGGCGAGCAGGCCGATCCGGTCGTGCTCCTCGCCCGAGAACTCGCCGAGCTCGCTCATCTCGCCGAGCACGGCGATGGTGCGCGCGTCGGGTCGCTTGACCTGGGCGAGCGTCTTCAGTGCCGCGGCCATCGAGTCCGGGCTCGCGTTGTAGGCGTCGTTGATCACCGTGATGTCGTCGCGGCCGCCCATCACCTGCATGCGCCACTGCTCCGCGAGCGTGACCTGCTCGAGGCCGTCGACGATCGTCGGGAGCGGGACGTCCAGCTGGAGGGCCGCCGCCGTCGCCGCGAGGGCGTTCATCACGTGGTGCTCGCCGAGCACCGAGAAGCGCACGCGCGCCGACTCCCCTCCGGGGACCGTCACCGTGAACTCGGTGCCGCGCGCGTGGACCACGACGTCGCTCGCACGTACGTCGGCGTCGTCCCCGAGCCCGAACCCGACGACGCGGGCGGCGGTCCGCTCGGCCATCGGCGCGACGCGCGGGTCGTCGACGTTGAGCACGGCGACGTCCGTCGGCAGCAGGTCGGTGACCATCTCGGACTTCGCCTGGACGGTCTTCTCAATGCCGCCGAACTCGCCGGCGTGCGCGAGTCCCACCTTGAGGACGATGCCGACGTCGGGCCGCGCCATCCGGATGAGCCGGGTGATCTCGCCGACGCCGGATGCCCCCATCTCGGCGACCAGGTACTCGGTCTCCTCGGTGAGCTCCAGCATGGTCGTCGGTGCGCCCACCTCGTTGTTGTAGCTCTTGCGCGCGGCGACCGTCGGGCCGACCTGCGAGAGCACGGCGCGGAGCAGGTTCTTCGTGGTCGTCTTGCCGTTCGACCCGGTCACGCCGACGATGCGGAGTCGTCCGAGCTCCCGCACCCGGCGGACGACCTCGGTCGCGAGCGAGCCGAGCGCGTCGACCGAGTCGCGGACCACGACCTGGGCGACCGGGAGGTCGAGCGGGTGCTCGACGATGAGCAGCGCGGCGCCGCGCTCGGCCGCGGACGGCGCGAACCGGTGGCCGTCGTCGAACTCGCCGCGCTTCGCGACGAACACGTCGCCGGCCTCGATCTCGCGCGAGTCGGTCGTCACGGCGCCCGTGACGACGGTCTCCGGCGCGGCGGCCGTGCCGCCCGCCTCGAATCGTCCTCCGGTCGCCGCGGCGATCTCGGACATGGTCAGCGCGATCATTCGAGCCACCCCGCTTCCTGCAGTGCCAGCCGGGCGTCGTCCCGGGCCGAATACGGATGCTTCACCCCGGCGACCTCGTGGTAGTCCTCGTGGCCCGGTCCCGCGTAGAGCACGGCGTCGCCCTCGTCCGCGAGCGCCAGCGCCGCGCGGAACGCGGCCCTCGGGTCGGCGATCTCGTGGATCTCGCGATCCGGGACCGCCGCACGTGCGCCGGCGATGAGTGCCGCCCGGATCGCGGCCGGGTCCTCCCAGCGCGGGTGGAAGTCGGTGATCACGAGCACGTCGGCGCCGCGTGCGGCGATCGCGCCCATGTCCGCGCGCTTGGTCGTGTCGCGGTCGCCGTCTGCGCCGAACACCATGACGACCCGGCCGGTCGTCGTCCGGCGGATGGCGTCGAGCGCCTGCGCGAAGGCGTCGGGCGTGTGCCCGTAGTCGATGTAGACGACCGGGCCGCGGTCGCCGGAGACGCGCTCGGTGCGACCGGGGATGTAGGCGTCGATGCCGTGCTCGGCGACCGCCGCGGCGATGAGGTCGAGGTCGTGGCCGGCTTCGACGAGCATCACGATCGCGAGCGCGGCGTTCGCGGCGTTGTAGCGCCCGATGAGCGGCACCCGGGTCTCGAGCGAGCGACCGTCGGGCCCCTCCAGGCGGAACGAGGTGCGCGTGGGCGTCTCGTCGAGCACCTCGAGTCGCCAGTCGGCGTCGGGGTCCGCGTCGACGTCCGTCGCGAGCGTCGCCACGGGGATGCGCGACTCGGCGACGAGCCGCCGCCCCCACTGCGAGTCGACGGTCACGACGCCCCGGCGCGCCCGCTCGGGCGTGAACAGCTCGCGCTTGGCGTCGAAGTACTCCCCCATGGAGTCGTAGTCGTCGAGGTGGTCGTGCGAGAGGTTGGTGAACCCGACGACGTCGAACACGATGCCGTCCACGCGGTGCCGGCTCAGCGCCTGGGCCGAGACCTCGATGCCGACCGCCCGCACGTCGACCTCGCGCATGCGGGCGAGCAGCGCGTGCATCTCGCTCGCCTCGGGGGTCGTGAGCGAACTCGTCACGGCCTCGTCGCCGATCCGGCGCTCCGCCGTCGACGTCAGGCCGGCCTGGACGCCGAGCTGCCGGAGGATCGCGTAGAGCAGGTAGACGACGCTCGTCTTGCCGTTCGTGCCCGTGACGCCGAAGAGCGTCGCCGGGTTCTCGGCGGTGCGATGGATCCACGCGGCGACCTCGCCCAGCGCGGCGCGGGCGTCCGCGGTCACGAGGATCGGCAGTCCCGCGTCGGCGGCGCGCTCGGCGCCCGCGGCGTCGGTGAGCAGGGCGACGGCCCCGTTCGCCGCGGCCTGCGGCGCGTAGGCGGCGCCGTGGGCGTTCCGGCCGGGGACGCCGACGTACAGGTCACCGCCGTGCACCGCGCCCGAGGCGATCGCGACGCCGGTCACGTCGAGGTCGGCGATCTCGCCGCGCACCTCGAATCCGAACGCATCCGCGAGAGCGCGGAGCGAACGAGGACTCGGGTGCTGCGGCCGGAGTGCCGTGGGAGGCGATCCGGTCACGAACCCAACTTTCTCACCAGGTGGCTGGCAGCTCGGGCGCCGGAGCGCCGGATGGAATCGTCCGATACTTCTTCAGCACCTGGCTCATCACCTGCTGGAAGACGGGAGCCGATGCGGCGGACGAATTCATCTTAACGGGGTTCATGATGCTGACCGAAACGACGAACTCGGGGTCGTCCGCCGGGGCGAAGCCGGACACGGACACGAGGTAGCCCGCCTGGTAGCCGCCATTGCCGTCCGGCACCTGGGCGGTGCCGGTCTTGGCGGCGACACGGTAGCCGGGGATCTCCCACTGGTCGGCGAGCCAGCCGTGCAGGTACACCTGCTCGAGCATCCGGCTGGTCTGGTCCGCGGCCTTCTCGGACACGACCTGCCGACCCGTCTCCGAGGCTGCATCGGTGAGCGTTCCGTCCGCCTGGCGGCAGCCGTCGACGAGCGTGACCGGCATCCGGACGCCGCCGTTCGCGAGCGTCTGGTAGACGCTCGCGATCTGGATCGCGGTCGTCGTCAGGCCCTGGCCGAACATGGTGGCGTACTTGGTCTGGTTGTCCCACTGGTCGGGACCGCCGTGCAGGTCGCCGCCGGCCTCCCCCGCGAATCCCACCTCGGACGGACTGCCGAGCCCGAAGTCGACCATGTCCCGGTAGCGCCGCTCGTCGCTCACCCGCTCGCCGAACATCGACATCGCGGTGTTGGAGGAGTCGATGAGCATGCCGGTCATCGTGTAGTTCTCCGGGCCGTGGTAGTGGCTGTCGTTGATGTTCGCGCCGTTCGGGGGCAGGTACCGGAAGTCGGCCGTCACGCCGCTGGTCGGCGACCCCTCGCCCGCATCGATGACGGACGCCGACGTGAGCGACTTGAACGTCGAACCCGGCTCGAACGGCGCGGTGAACGCGCGCGAGCCCCGGTCGTCGGCATCGACCGAGCTCGGCGAGTTCGGGTCCACCGTCGGCACGTCGGCCACCGCGAGGAGCTTGCCCGTCTTCGCCTCCATGACCGTCACCGTGGCCCATTCGGCGCCCGTCTCGGCCACGCGCGCCGCGGCCACGCGCTGGACGAAGTACTGCAGGTCCGCGTCGATCGTGAGCTGCAGGTCGCCCCCGTCGTGCGCCGTCTTCTTCACCACCTCGGACCCGGGGATCGCCACCCAGTCCTTGAGGCTGTGCAGCCAGCTCATCTCGCCGTCCTCGCTCGCGAGGCACGCGTTCTCCGAGTACTCCAGGCCGCCTCCCGGCGAGCCGTCGTCCACGACGAAGCCGAGCAGGTTGCCTGCCACCGCTCCGTTCGGGTACCGGCGGCTCGGGACCTCCTCGGAGTAGACGAACGGGATCTTCAGCGCCTTGACCCGTTCGAACACGCTCGTGTCGACCCGCTTGGCGACGTAGGCGAAGTCCGCGGCCGGATCGTCGGCGAGTTCGGAGTCGATCTGCGCGCGCAGCTCGCCGGCGGGCCGACCGATCTCGACGCCGAGTTCGGCGAGCGCCTCGTCGAGCGTGACCTCGGCCTCCTCGCCGTCCGACCCTGTGCGCTCGAAGGCACCGGTCGCCATCGCCTGCTTCGGCGAGATCGTGATGTTGTACCGCATCACGCTCTCCGCGAGCACCGTCCCGTTCGCATCGACGATCTGGCCGCGCTCTCCGTAGATCACGCGGGTCTCCGAGCGGACGTCCTCGGAAGCCTCGTTCAGCTCCGCCGCGCGGACGACCTGGATGTCGACGAGGCGGACCACGAACCATCCGACGAGCAGCACCAGTGCGAGCCCGGCGGCGACGATGCGGCGCATCGGGTGTCGGCTCACGCGGTTCATCGGCGGGCTCCGTCTCGGTGGTGTGGGTTGGAACGAGGCGGTCCGCCTGGTGCGATCACGGTCAATGCGTCGCCGGTGTCGGCAGGCCGTCGGTCAGCGTGGGCGGGCCCGCCGGTGCTCCGTCGGCCGGCGTCTCCGGCCTGCCCCCCGCTCCCTTGGAAGTGTCTCCCGCCTCGCGCTCGGTCACGAGCGGCACGCCGTCGATCAGGGCGTTCGGCACGAGCGCGGCCGAGGATGCCGCATCGCCCCTCGCCGCGGTCGGGGCGCCGATCACGGCGCCGTCGGAGAGCTGCAGCATGGCCGGGTCCGAGTTGGGCACCATCCCCAGCGCCTCGGCGTTCGCTGCGAGGAACTGCGGCGACTCGAGCCGGTCCAGGTCGTCGGCGAGCTTCTGCTGCTGGCGCTCGAGCTCCGTCTGGCGCAGCAGCTGCGCGTCGAGCTCGTACGCGCCCTGGGTCATCGCGATCGAGAGCAGGAGCTGCGCGATCGCGATCGCCCCGATCGCGGCGAGCGAGATCACGGCGTAGGCGAGTCTCGGCCGAGTGATCCCGGCCCCGATCTCGGGGGCCGGGCGGAGCCGACGGGCGCCGGAGGGAGCGGATCGCCTCGCCGGTCGGGTCTGGGCCGGCAGTGCGCTCACGACGGCCTCCTCACTCGTTCTGCGGCGCGCAGTCGCACCGGCTTGGCACGCGGGTTCTCCGCCTGCTCCGACTCGCTCGCGAGCTCGGCGCCCCTGACGAGGAGCCGGAACTGCGGTCGATGTTCCGGGAGCTCCATCGGCAGCCCCGGGGGCGCCGTGGAGGTGGTGGCCGCTGCGAGGGCCCGCTTCACGAGCCGGTCCTCGAGCGACTGGTAGGAGAGGACGACGATGCGCCCGCCGACGGCGAGCAGGTCGAGCGCTGCCGGGAGCGCGCGCTCGAGTACCGAGAGCTCCTCGTTGACCTCGATCCGGAGCGCCTGGAAGACGCGCTTCGCCGGGTGGCCCGCGCGCTGGACGGCGGCCGGAGTCGCGGCCTGCAGCACCTCGACCAGCCGGCTCGACCGCGTGATCGGCTCCTCGGCGCGCGCGCGGACGATCGCCCTCGCGTAGCGTCCGGCCAGCTTCTCCTCGCCGTAGTCGCGGAAGATCCGGCGGAGGTCTTCCTCCGAGTACTCGGCGATGACGTCGGCGGCCGTGCGACCACGGGTGGAGTCCATGCGCATGTCGAGCGGCGCGTCCTTCGCATACGCGAACCCGCGCTCGGCGCGGTCGAGCTGCAGCGACGAGACCCCGAGGTCGAAGAGCACCGCATCGACCTCGCGGACGCCCTGGCTCCGGACCGCCTCAGTGATGCCGTCGTACACGGTGTGCACGAACCCGGCCCGGTCGCCGAACGCGGCGAGGCGCTCGCGGGCGATGCCGATCGCATCGGTGTCGCGGTCGAGCCCGATCGCGATCGCGCCGGGGAAGCGCTCCAGCACGGCACGGGAGTGACCGCCCATGCCGAGCGTCGCGTCGACGTACACCGCACCCTCGCGTTGGAGCGCCGGCGCCAGCAGCTCGAGCGTGCGCTCGAGCATCACCGGGGTGTGGATCCGTTCGATGTCCATGCTCTCCCTCCCTTCCTCCGGCCCTCCGGGGCCCGATCCCCATCCGTTCGTCCTGCTGCGGGGAAGTGCAGCAGGCTCGCACGGCTGGGAGTCGGGGCCCGGGGACTCAGAGGAGTCCGGGAATCACCTCCTCCGCCGTCTCCGCGAAGGCCGCCTCCTGCTCGGCGAGGTACGTCTGCCACGCCGTCGCATCCCAGATCTCCACCCGGCTTCCCGCGCCGATGACCGTGAGGTCCCGGTCGAGCCCCGCGTAGGTGCGGAGGTTCGCTGGGATGGTGACCCGATGCTGCTTGTCGGGGGTCTCCGCGGAGGCCCCGGAGAGGAAGACGCGCATGTAGTCGCGCGCCTGCTTGCTCGTGACGGGGGCTTGGCGGATCTTCTCGCTCATGTTCTCGAACTCCCGCGCGCTGAACACGTAGATGCAGCGCTCCTGGCCGCGCGTGAGCACGAGGCCGTTCGACAACTCCTCCCGGAATTTGGCCGGAAGAATGACACGACCCTTCTCATCCAGCTTCGGTTCGTAGCTTCCGAGGAACATCACGTCACCCCCATCCTCCGGCCAGGAACCCAGGTGCGGGCCCCACTTTACTCCACTCCCCTCCACTCGACAACGATCATGCCGCGTTTCGCGTGGCGAATGCTCAGTGCTGGCCCGGATTACCGGGGAACTCGCAGGGTGGAGGGAAGTGGGGCACCATCGGCTCCACGCGCGCTCGCACGACGCGGAGGCACTCCGTATCCGCCGGAACGGAGCACCGACTCCCGCGCGGGGCGACGCCCCCCGGGGCGCGCCGGTGGCGGGAAGTGGAGGACGACCGTCAGCCGCGTGGCGTGCGCACGCGAAGAACGGGCCGATCCGTGATCGGCCCGTCAGTCGTTGCGGTGCAGTTCGGCGCGGCTACTCGCGACCCTCCTGGCGACGGTCCCAGCGCTCGTTCATGCGATCCATGAACCCGCCCTGCGGCTTCGCCGGCTTGGTCGCTCCGCCGCGCGCCGACGGTGCGGCCTGACCGCGTCGACGGGACGGCGTGATGGCGACCAGCACGCCCACGAACATCACCACGAAGCCCAGCACGCCGACGATGGTCAGCTGCGATGCGACACCGCCGATGAGCGCGCCCGCGCCGACGACGGCGAGCAGCACGCCCAGCACGATGGCCCGGTAGTCGGGACGCCCGCGGCCGCCTCCACCGACGGTCGCGACGAAGTCGGCGTCGTTCTTGTAGAGGTTCCGCTCCATCTCCTCGAGAAGGCGTTGCTCCTGCTCCGAAAGCGGCATCTCATTCCCCTCAGTTCTCGGGACCGACGCTCGGTGACGTCATTGTAGTCCCCAGCGCCGTCGCTAGGCTAGGCGGGTGGTCCCAGCTCCCCGACTCGTCGATGCGGTGAACGAACGCCTCGAGGAGTTCCTTTCCGAACGTGCTTCCATTCTCCGCTCCATCAGCGACGACCTCGACCCGCTCGCCGAATTCTCCAAGGCGTTTCTCAGCGGCGGCAAGCGCTTCCGGGCGCGGTTCTGCGCCCTCGGGTTCGACGCCGTGCACGGCTCGGAGCGCGACCCGATCGACCGGCGCGACGGCCCCCAGCGAGCGGCGGTCGTGTCGGCCTCCGCGGCGCTGGAGGTGTTCCACGCGGCCGCGCTCGTCCATGACGACCTCATCGACAACTCCGACACCCGCCGCGGCGCGCCCTCGGCCCATCGGGTGTTCGAGTCGCAGCACGCGGCCGGCCGGTGGGCAGGCGACGGCGAGGAGTACGGACGCGCCACCGCGATCCTCCTCGGCGACCTGCTCCTGGGCTGGAGCGACGAGCTGCTCGACGAGGGACTGGCGACGCTTCCCGACGCCGCGGCCGCGCGCGCGACGCGCCTGGAGTTCAACCGGATGCGGACGGAGGTGACCGTCGGCCAGTACCTCGACATCCTCGAGGAGCGAGCGTGGCTCACCCGACCCGAGGAGGACCAGCGCACGCGCGCCGAACGGGTCGTCGTCTTCAAGTCCGCCAAGTACAGCATCGAGGCGCCGCTCACGATCGGCGCCGCCATCGGCGGCGGCACCGGCGCGGAGCTCGAGGCGCTGCGGGCGTTCGGACTCCCCCTCGGCATCGCGTTCCAGCTCCGCGACGACCTGCTCGGCGTCTACGGCGACCCGGCGACGACCGGCAAGCCCGCCGGCGACGACCTGCGCGAGGGCAAGCGGACCGTGCTGGTCGCGATCGCGAGGGAGCGGCTCGGATCGGGGCCGCGCCGCCTGCTCGACGAACTGCTGGGCGATCCGGAGCTCGATGCCGATCAGGTCAGGATGCTGCAGCGCACCATCCGCGACTGCGGAGCCGTCGACGAGGTGGAGCGGGTCATTGCAGAGAGCACGGACCGTGCGCTCGCCGCACTCGACTCGCCCGCGATCGACCGCGACGCCGCGCGCGAGCTCGCCGACCTCGCGCGGGCCGTCACCCGACGCGACCGCTGAGGTCGGCAGTGGCGCCCGGCCGGAGGACGGTCCGCCTCAGGCGAGCGCCTGCGCGACGCGGCGGACCTCGGACTTGCGCCCGGCGCGGAGGGCGGCGATCGGGGTCGTGCCGAGGCTGTCCTCTTCGGCGAGCAGCCACTCCAGCGCCTCGTCGTCGGTGAACCCGGCGTCGGAGAGCACCATCGCAGTGCCGTGGAGCTCCGGCAGCGGGGCGTCGTCTCGGAGGAAGGCGGCCGGGACCTTGAGCACGCCATCGATCCGAGCGCCGAGCAGGTAGCGTTCGGAGATCAGTCGTCGGATGCGCCCCGGGCTCTGGCTCATGCGGTCCACCAGGTCGGGGATGGTCAGCCACTCGGTCTGCTCGGCGTCGGTCACAGCACCAGCCTGCCACGTCGGACCGCGGTGCGGAACCGCGGTGCACCCGTCGCGGACGACCCGCGACGATGAGTTTGACTCGCCTCCCACCGCGTGAGACGGTGACCGCATCCGCATCACGCGGAGGGGGAACATGGGGCAGCATTCGGGCCACGCGGCAGCGGGAGCCGGCTCGGACGGTCACGAGGCTCGGCGACCGAATCGTCGTCGGCGACTGCGGCGGCTGATCGCCGTCCCGATCGCGCTCGTCAGCGCGCTCGCGGTCACGCTCGGACTCGCGCAGCCGGCCGACGCCGCACCGCAGACGGTGAAGCGCCAGCCCAAGCCGAAGGCGCTGCGCGGCGGCACGATGGCCCCGAGGATGGCCGCTCCGGCGACCACGGCGGTGCCCGCCGAGGTCGAGGTCCGCGAGGGCGACACCGTGAGCGCGATCGCCGAACGGTACGGCCTCGCCACCGCGGAGGTCCTGGCCGAGAACGGGCTCAGCTGGTCGAGCCTCATCTTCCCAGGCCAGCGACTGGCACTCCCGGGCGGCACCGCGGCAGCGGCCGCGGAGACGCCCGCGGACTCCGGCTTCACTCGTCGGATCGTCGCGCCCGGCGACACGATCGGCGCCATCGCCGCCGAGTACGGACTCGACGTCGACGTGGTGCTGAGCGCGAACGGCCTCGGGCGGACGAGCCTCATCTTCCCGGGGCAGTCGATCACGATCCCCGGAGGCGCCACGTCCGGTGGCGCGTCGGACCCGGCCGCGAGCCCGGCCTCCGACGAGCACGAGGTCGTCGCCGGGGACACCCTCATCGGCATCGGCGAACAGCACGGCGTGACGCTCGAGCACCTCCTCGAGCTGAACGACCTCAGCCGCGAGAGCGTCATCCTTCCGGGTCAGCGGATCCTCCTCCGCGCCCCCGCCGTCGCGGCGACGTCGCTGGCCGCGCTCGACGTTCCGCTCGACGAGGAGATGCGTGCGAACGCCCGGATCATCATCGACGTCGGCCGGTCGCTGGGTGTGCCGGAACAGGGCATCGTCGTGGCCCTGAGCGCCGCCGCCCAGGAGTCGGGACTGCGCAACCTCCGGCACGGCGACCTCGATTCGCTCGGGGTGTTCCAGCAGCGGCCGAGCCAGGGCTGGGGCAGCCCTGAGCAGGTGCTGGACCCGGTGCGCGCGGCCACCGCCTTCTACGGCGGCCCGGCGTCGCCGAACGACGGCCGGATGCCGGGTCTGCTCGACGTCCACGGGTGGGCCTCGATGCCGGTCGCGGATGCCGCGCAGGCGGTGCAGCGCAGCGCCCACCCGGCGCGCTACGGCGCATGGGAGGCATCCGCTCGCCGATGGCTCGACGAGCTCCGCTGACCCTCGCCGGGCCGCAGCCGACATCGTCACGATGGCGTCTCGATCTCGACGGGGTTCGGCGTTTGTTCACCGAACGGCATACGCCCCTTCGTACACTGCTACGGTGACCACCGCGCCGCCTGCCGACCCGATGATCGGCCGTCTCGTCGACGGCCGGTATCAGGTGCGCTCGCGCATCGCGCGAGGCGGTATGGCCACCGTCTACCTGGCGACCGACCTGCGGCTCGAGCGGCGCGTCGCGATCAAGGTCATGCACGGCCACCTGGCCGACGACAACGCCTTCAAGACGCGCTTCGTGCAGGAGGCGCGGTCGGCCGCGCGCCTCGCCCATCCCAACGTGGTCAACGTCTTCGACCAGGGCCAGGACGCCGACATGGCGTACCTCGTCATGGAGTACCTGCCCGGCATCACCCTGCGCGACCTGCTGAAGGACTACAAGCGGCTCACGCCCGAGCAGACCATCGACATCCTCGATGCGGTGCTCTCCGGCCTCGCGGCCGCGCACAAGGCCGGCATCGTGCATCGCGACCTCAAACCCGAGAACGTGCTGCTGGCCGATGACGGTCGCATCAAGCTCGGCGACTTCGGGCTCGCTCGCGCCGTGAGCGCCAACACTGCCACCGGGCAGGCACTGCTCGGCACGATCGCCTACCTCTCCCCCGAGCTCGTCACGCGCGGTGTCGCCGACGCTCGCAGTGACATATACGCGCTCGGGATCATGGCCTACGAGATGCTCACCGGCGAGCAGCCGTACGTCGGCGAAGCCCCCATGCAGATCGCGTACCAGCACGCGAACGAGTCGGTGCCCGCGCCGAGCACGCGGATGCCGTCGGTGCCGGCGCCGCTCGACGAGCTCGTGCTGTGGGCGACCTCGCGCGATCCCGACGAGCGACCCGCCGACGCGCGGATCATGCTGGAGCGCCTGCGCGAGCTCGAGTCCGGCCTGCACCCCGGCGCGGCGCGGACGACGCAGCACGAGACGATGGTGCTCCCGGTCGGGATGGGCGCGGTCCCCACCGCCGAGACGCGCGTGATCTCCGCCGACGGCTCCGCCGTCGCGATCGCGACCGACGGCCGGGACGAGGGCGAGGACGACACGACGGCGCTCGCCGACGCGGCGACCCGGCGGCGCAACCGGGGCTACTGGCTCCTCGCACTCGTCCTGCTGGTGACCGGCGTCGCCGCCGGGACCGGCTGGTACTTCGGCGCCGGGCCGGGCGCGATGGCCACGGTGCCCGAGACGGCCGAACTGACCCCGCAGGCAGCGACCCTCGCGCTCGAGGAGGCCGGCTTCACGGTCGATCCCGTCGAACGCCACGATCCGATCGTGGCCGCGGGCCAAGTGGCGGGGACCGATCCGGCGGCGGGCGACCTGGTCCGGCGCGGATCGTCCGTGCAGATGTTCGTGTCGACGGGGCCGCAGAACCTGCCCGTCCCCGACGTCATCGGCCAGCCCGAGGACGACGCGCGCGCGCAGCTGTCCGACTTCACGGTCGCGGACGACAGCGCACGGCGGTTCTCGCGCGAGGTCGAGGCGGGACGCGTGATGGCCGTGCTCGACGCCGACGGGGCACCGGTCGGCGCGGAGTACGCCGAGCTCGGCAAGGTCACGCTGCTCGTCTCGGTCGGCCCCGTCCCGCCGGTCGAGGGTCTCGCCGTCGGGGAGGCCCAGTCACGACTCGAGGCCGCCGGACT